>JANMZU010000925.1:0-1837 GCA_031383585.1 Betaproteobacteria bacterium | reverse complement strand
CGTATACGCATCGTAAGATAGCCCGAAGTGGCCGATGTTGTCAGGACTGTAAACCGCCTGTTTCATCGACCGCAATAACACTGTCTGCAGCAACGGCGCATCTGGACGGTCTTTAATTTTCTTCAATAGCTCGGCGTAGTCGCGGGGGCTTGGCGTCTTGCCACCGGCCAAAGTAAGCGCAAAATCCTTAAGCATGATGCGCAGGCCCTCGAGCTTTTCTTCACTAGGCCCCGCGTGGATGCGATAAAGCGCGGAATGTTCGTTTTCAATCAGGAAGTTGGCAGTACTCACATTGGCCGCGAGCATGCATTCCTCGATCAGCCGATGCGCATCGTTGCGCGTAGACGGCACGATGTTCTCAATCTTGCCGCCCTCGGTGAACAGCATGACCGTTTCTGCGGTGTCAAAGTCGATTGCACCTCGCTTGTTGCGTGCCGCCAGCAGCACCTGAAACACTTCGTCCAGATGATGGAGGTGCGTCCACAGGTTTTTGGCGATGCCGTGATCAGGCTCATTCGCGTACAACAGTTTGGCGACATTGGTGTAAGTCAGCCTGGCTGCGGAATGAAACACTGCCTCCATGAATTCATAGCGCTTGATTTCACCTGTAGCAGAAATCGACATCTCGCATACCAGCGCCAGCCGGTCAACGTTGGGCTTGAGCGAACACATTTCGTTCGACAATGCCTCGGGAAGCATTGGGATCACGCGGCGCGGGAAATAGACGGAATTGCCACGCAATCTCGCTTCGCGATCCAGCGCGTCGCCGGTTTTCACGTAATGCGACACATCCGCGATCGCCACCAGAAGCCGAAAACCCTTGCCTTGTCGTTCGCAATACACGGCATCGTCAAAGTCGCGCGCAGTTTCACCGTCGATGGTCACAAATGGCAGATCCCGCAAATCGGCACGACCCTTCATATCGGTCGCGGTAACCTTTTTCGGGACTTTTTTCTCCAACGCCACGACGTCGTCGGGCCAGATGTACGGTAGATCGTGCTTGCGAAGGGCAATTTCGATTTCCATGCCGGGGTCAGCGTAATTGCCGAGCACTTCGGTCACCCGTGCCACTGGCTCGGAATTCTTTGCCGGCTGGGCAACCAGTTCGACCATCACCACCTGACCACTCTTTGCGCCGCCATCAAAGCCCGGCTCAACCAGAATATCCTGACTGATGCGTTTGTTTTCGGCGACGACAAAGAGCACGCCGCGCTCCGAGAAAAGGCGGCCAACCAGCTTGGTGTTTTTGCGTTCAAGCACCTCAACGATGGAGCCCTCGCGGCGGCCGCGACGGTCTATGCCACCTGCCCGCACCATGGCACGATCACCGTCGAGTACCCGGTGCATTTGCTTGGGGCCCAGAAACAGATCATCAGAGCCGTCATCCGGAATCAGGAATCCAAAGCCATCCGGGTGCCCTTGCACGCGACCCGGGATCAAATCGAGTTTTTCGACCAGACAGATATCGCCCTGCCTGTTACGCATTACCTGCGCCTCGCGCTCCATCGCGGCAAGGCGACGGTTAAAGCCATCGACTTCGTCTTCGCCGATATCGAGCATTTCGCTCAGCTGCGTCATATTCAACGGGACGCCAGCCTTGGCAAGCATTTCGAGGATTAGCTCTCGACTGGGCAGCGGGTTTTCGTACTTGGCCTGCTCGCGTGCTTTATGTGGATCGGCAGCGCGAGGCGACTGGTGCGATTTGTTGTTTTTTTTGGTCAAAATGTCTTTCGGAATACGTGGACTGAAAATTAAGCGGTAAAGGTGGACATACGAGGCAGCATTCGCTATGATTCGCCCTCATTTTACGCGAAGCGTCGCATTCATAATACGCTTT
>JANMZU010000916.1:0-4077 GCA_031383585.1 Betaproteobacteria bacterium | reverse complement strand
TGAACCTGAACCTGTTCGAAACAACACCAATACCCGCCCTGCTCAAACCCTCTTTCGAACCAGAACAACCGTTCATCCTTCCAACCCAGGGAAACTTGTTCTAAACGTTGGGACACTAGTGAATTTTCACATCAGGAAACGAAAGCGAGACCGCCAACCTGGCATTAACTCAACTGCAAAAAATGCTCCCGGTAATACTTGAGCTCTTCAATGCTCTCGTAAATATCCGCCAGCGCCTCGTGCTTGCCGTGCTTTTTCATGCCTGACATGATCGATGGCTTCCAGCGTTTTGCCAGCTCTTTGAGCGTGGAGACATCGAGATTCCGATAGTGGAAATGCGCTTCCAGTTTTGGCATCCAGCGCGCCATGAAGCGCCGGTCCTGGCAGATTGAATTGCCGCACATGGGCGATGAGCCGGCTGGAACGTGCAGCTTCAGGAATTCGATCAGCTGGTTTTCAACTTCCGCATCAGTCAGCATTGAAACCTTGACGCGCTCGATAAGTCCGGATTTTTTGTGCGTGGATCTGTTCCATGCATCCATGGCGTCCAACACCGCGTCGGGCTGATGGACCACCAGCACTGGTCCTTCGGCAACTGTGTTGAGATTGCCGTCGGTAACGACAATGGCGACTTCGATGATGCGGTCGTTATCCGGGATCAGACCGGTCATTTCCATATCGAGCCAGATGAGGTTGTTTTGGTCCTGTGCCATGTTGATCTCGGTCGCGTGTCAAATGGGCTGCAAATGCAGGGCGTCAAATGCGCCGTAAAATGCAGCTATTCCCTCATTTTCTCACGATTCAACACTGACCCCTCAATGACTGCACCCGCCTTTACGCTGATTTTCCTGCTGTTTGTCGCTCTGAGCTTCGCTTTTGGCAGCATCCTCACCATGCGACATGTCGCGCATATACGCGCCAATCGCGCTGCCGTGCCAGCCGAATTTACAGAATCGATCACGTTGGAAGCCCATCAGAAGGCGGCCGATTACACGATCGAAAAAAATCGCCTCGGCTTGGTCGAGAGCGTGATTGATCTCATGTTTCTGCTTGCCCTCACGCTAGGCGGCGGCATGTTGCTAATCCATCAATTCGCGGCGCAGTGGTTCAGTGGGCCGTACATGTTGGGCTTGGCGATCTTTGCGGGGCTGATGATCGTCTCGTCCATCGTATCCACGCCGTTCGATCTGATTCGTACCTTTGTCATCGAACAGAAATTCGGTTTCAACAAGATCACCTTCAAGCTCTATCTCATTGATGCCGTCAAAGGTTTGCTGCTTGGCGCGGCGATAGGCGTGCCTTTGCTGCTGGTCACGTTCTGGCTGATGGAAAAAATGGGCGTCCTCTGGTGGCTATACGTGTGGCTGGTGTGGCTGGTGTTCAGCCTGGCGATGATTGTGGTCTATCCGACCTACATCGCGCCGTTGTTCAATAAATTTTCACCGCTCGCTGACCTAACCCTCAAGGAACGCATTGAGAGTTTGCTCACGCGTTGCGGTTTCACATCCAGCGGCTTGTTCGTGATGGATGGCTCCAAGCGCTCCAGCCATGGCAATGCCTATTTCACGGGCCTTGGAAAAACCAAACGCATTGTATTTTTTGACACACTCATTACGCGTTTGACGCCATCAGAAATCGAAGCCGTGCTTGCGCATGAGTTGGGCCACTTCAAACGCAAGCACATCACCAAGATGATCATCGGCCAGTTTGCGTTAACACTCATCATCCTTGCACTGATGGGCTGGGTGATCGACAAACCGTGGTTTTATGCGGGACTGGGTTTCCCGCTTTCGGAGGCTGCTCCCCACGTAGCAATTTCACTGGCACTGTTCTTTCTGGTGCTGCCGGTGTTTACCTTCTGGCTGACGCCATTGAGCAGTCTCATTTCGCGCAAACACGAATTCGAAGCCGACACCTATGCAGCACAGCAGACGCATGCCGGTGACCTCATCACCGCACTCGTCAAACTCTACCGTGATAATGCATCCACGCTGACGCCGGACCCGCTTCACTCCGCTGTTTATGATTCACATCCACCTGCAGCCATCAGGATTGCCCATTTGAAAGCCATGCAAACATGACCACACTCGCCCAAAAGCACTGCTCACCTGGCGGCCAGGCGACAGCGCTTTCGTCTGCTGATATTCAAACTTATCTCGGTGACTTAAGCGGCTGGGAGAAGGTCGGCAATGAGATCCGGAAATCATTCGGCTTCAAGAATTACCACGAGACGATGGCATTCGTGAATGCCTCAGCCTGGGTTTCACACCATGAGGATCATCATCCGGATATGAGCGTGCATTACAACAAGTGTGTGGTGGCTTACTCAACCCACGATGCTGGCGGGATCACGCTCAATGACTTCATCTGTGCGGCAAAGCTCGACGCTTTGCTGGCCGACTGATGCGCGCGCTCGTAACCGGCGATTTTGGCCGCGAGTATCTGGCCGAAACTGCAGACGGAAAGCCGCTGGTCTGTACGCGCAAGGGAAAGAAACAGGATGTCGCCTGCGGCGACGAAGTCGAGGTCAGCATGTCCAGCCCAGGTCATGCGCGCATCGATGCGATCCATCCGCGCCGCAACGTCTTGTTCCGCAAGGATGCCTGGCGGGAAAAAACACTGGCCGCCAATATCGATCAGGCCGTCATCATCGTTGCCCCGCGGCCGAGTTTCTCGGAGATGTTCCTGAACTTGTGTCTGGTGGCCTGCGAGGCTGCGGGCATCAAGCCGTTCATCATGCTCAACAAAAAGGACCTCCCGGAATTTGAGGAAGCGCGCAAAAGCCTGGCCTATTTCGAAAAAATTGGCTATCCCGTCATGCCAATGTCAGCCAAGTTCGACGTCGAGCCGCTGCGACCACACCTGGACGGCAAGACCACCTTGCTGGTGGGCCAGTCGGGCATGGGCAAATCGCGCACCGTGAACAACCTGGTGATGCGCGACGTAGCCAAGGAAGCCGATTTCTCGGTTGCGCTTGATTCCGGTAAACACACCACCACCTACACGCGCATGTACCGCCTCGACGAAAAGACCGCGATCATGGATTCGCCGGGCCTGCAGTCATTTGGCCTGATGAATTTGCCCGACGACGATATCGCCTATGCCATGCCGGATTTCCGGCCGTACATCGGCACCTGCAAGTTCAACGACTGCGCGCACATTGACGAGCCCGGCTGCAACGTGATCAAAGCCGGCGTCGGGGGAGAAATCAATGCCGCTCGACTGACTTTCTATCAAGTGCTCGTCGAGCAGCAGCGCGAACTGCGCATTGCCCATCCTGACTGGAAAACCTACGGGAGGTGAAGCATGTTTAAAGGCCTGCGAACCATCGTTTACCCCACAACCGACCTCGCCAAAGCAACCGCTTGGTACACCAGCGTGGTCGGTCATCCGCCGTACTTCAACGAGCCTTTCTACGTCGGCTTTAACGTTGGCGGTTACGAGCTTGGCCTGTTACCCCCCGGCGATGCGGATGCCGATAACGGCCCCACCACCTATTGGGGTGTTGATGATGTTCACGCGGAATTTGCGCGGGTGATCGCTCTCGGCGCCAGGCCGCAAAGCGATGTCACGGACGTGGGCGATGGCATCCTGGTAACCAGTGTCATGGACCCGTGCGGCAATATCGTGGGGCTGATTCAGAATCCGCATTTCAAAATTCAGGGTGCAGGCTGAGGTAAAAACCGCAACGGATGCTGCTTGTTGCGCCGGCGCCAAGTCTGAGCGGGCTGTCCCCTTCGACCGCATAGCCTGACACCATGCAGCAGCCTAATCCCGGGCAACGTCTGCCGACCAACTCGCCATACTCCATGGCAGCACGCAGGGAACACTTTTTACGTCTCGGGCAAATTTGGTGGCGCCGCTAGCGAGCGCGACAATGAAGGGTTGCTCTGCCCGACCTCTGCGGACCGTGAACAAATGTCAACTCGCATTGACTGTCACTCTTGCGCATCGGATAATGATTTGGTAACACTCTTTGCCATTGTCATTACTCACCGCTAAAAAAAGCGCCATTCTCAATGTTCAATCCTCCCGTGGAGTCCCATGTAGTTTCCGCGATCGGTGAGGCTTCGAAAC
>JANMZU010000915.1:0-2170 GCA_031383585.1 Betaproteobacteria bacterium | reverse complement strand
TATCGAAGCACACCTGGGCTAACCCGTTGGTGCTTCGCGGATCAACCCCTCGACGCCTCACAGCCTGCCCCGGGAGGCTTGAAGCCGGGGGCGAACGCGGACTGCGTTTCGTGGGCTAAGACTTGGAACCTTGGAGCGTTATCGGAGGTAATCGCTCAATCGAGCCCCGCCGCTTGACCACGAACCTCACCACCCGGCAGCACCGCGCTATGGACGTTGAAGTAAGTCCCACCAGCCGCAAATGCAACCGCCTGGGCCTGCGTGAGCTTAGCGCCCGCTGCAGAGGTCCAGGTATTTGTCGGGCCTTGCGTTAGCGGAACAATTACGGGGCCATTGGCACCCACGGCACCGAGGTGCAGGTGCGCAGCAGTAGCGGTCACCCCCGTGGTTGTGATGGTGACAAACACATCGAGGGTATTGGCGTCGAGCTCAGCACGGCCACGACCTGTTGCGGTAGTCGTTGTCGGTGGTACTTCGTTGGCGCCCGACAATAATCCTGTACGGGTGACTTTGCCGATTTGGCCGCGTGCTTCGCCGCCGGGGAAAGCTGCGCTGTGCGTATTGGCGTACATATTTCCGAACAGGAACGCACGATACTGGGCCACGGTAAAGGTCGCTGGCGTGAAATTCCAAACGGCACTGCCAGCGGCGGATACCGTGGTCGGCACCAGCACGGGGCCATTGACGCCAAACAGTCCGGTGTGAATGTGTCCAGCGGTGGCAGCAAAGCCGATATTGGTAATGGAACCGCTTACTTCGCGTGTCGCGGGATTGACAACAATCCGCGACGTAGCGCTGCCGCCGCCGGTGACAGGCGGGTTTTCCTGTGCGCCTGTGAGCACGACGTCGAACACATCGCGACCGATCTGGCCGCGAATCTCGCCGCCGGGGAACGCGGCGCTATGCACATTGAAGTAAGTACCACCGTTCAGAAAACTCTGAAATTGCTCGGGGGTCAGTATCGTGTTGGCAGGTGGTACCCAAATGCCACTGCCTGGTTCGGTTTGCACAAACCCTACCGCGACTGGCGCATTGACGCCTATCGCGCCGGCGTGAATGTGCGCGGCGGTCGCCGTCAATCCGCTGGTGACGACGCGAGCCGAAAGCGCACGTGTCTGCAGATCAACTGAAAATACGCCAGTTCCGGTGGCAGTGGTGGTGACGGGTGGATTTTCCTGCGAACCCGCCATCCTTGTCGTGAATGTCGGACGTCCTATCTGTCCGCGAATTTGTCCGCCAGGATGCAAGTCTGAATGAACATTGGCGTACAAGCCGCCGGTCCTCAGCGCCGTGAGCTGCGTGGCAGACAAGATGGTGTTGGGCGGTACGGCCCATATGCCGCTGCCCGCTGCGGTTTGCGTCAAGCCGATAATGATTGGGCCATTGATTCCCGCGTCACCTGTGTGAATGTGTGCGGCGCTGGCCGTAACGTCGCTGGTAACTACTTCGCCCGTAATCTGGCCGCTGTTGACATCCACCACAAAAGTCGCGTTGCCAGCCGCCGCGGTCAACACGGGCGGGTTTTCTTGCGCGCCTGACAGCTGGGTCAAGAAGGCCACCAGGATTGCCGCTGGCGGTGGCGGACTACCCGAATCGCTTGAGTTATTACTACAGCCGGCGAGTAACGCCGTCAAACACAACAGCGCCGCACCGACGATTTTATTTCCAAAGTGAAATTTCATTGAAGTTCTTTCGTGTGTAAGAGACGTGTTTGGCGTGCAAAGGGCGCGACTCATCTGGGAGGTTAGCACCGTGGCCAAGTGCTTACAACTGAGATTACGTGAATTCACGTTGAAGTGCTTTTGACGTTTCAATGACCGATACACGCCTTATCCGTTACGCAATATCAATTCGCGAATCGCATGCGTTGGCATGGTGCTGTTGTTACTTCTACGGCGTTTTCCGGATTTCTACAGCACTACAGGCTCGACCAACACCGTCTTAATGGCGTTGCCCATCCAGATATGACCATCCTGGAGGGTCGCGTTGATCTGCATATTGCGGTCAGCCATTTTTGCCAGCGCCTGGGTGGCCTTAATCGCAATCTCAAACACGTCCAGATTGTCATGCCGCGCCAACGCTGCCTCCAGATACCGACGCCACGACCGCCGTAGGTCAGCAGTACTACGCGTCGCGCCCGCCCGCTCGCCTTGCGCAGTTCGCGCTCGTC
>JANMZU010000885.1:0-8740 GCA_031383585.1 Betaproteobacteria bacterium | reverse complement strand
CCACTGCCGGAAACCGCCGTAACTGCGTCGAGCATCGCTTCATCTTCAAACCACGCTGTCTGGCCTACGGCGCCAAGTAGTGATTCGGCGATCAGGCGACCATTGTTACCAACCGCAGGTGACGCATACAAGCCGGTGATTCCCGCACGAATGAGCGCCGGCGTATTCGGCATGGCGCGCACTACATTTTCGTAGCGTGATGCGCCATCTTCCAGCCAGAGTCCGATGCTGCTTGTACCGATGCCGGCTGCGATGCTGATAACGATCTGCGAATTTAGGCGCGACGCCAGCGGGGTGAGCGCCTCTCGCATCATCTGCGGTTTGACCGCGAGGATGATTGCGTCGCAGTCGAGCATGTCGCTTGTCAATCGATCATCTGCCGTCACGCCCAGAGCGAGTACGCGATCACGAGTCTCCTCAGCCGGCTCAACGACGCAAAAATTCCCGGCCTGGCTTCCTTGTGCAAGCAGCCCGCCCAGAATGGCCTGCGCCATGTTGCCGCCACCAACAAAGAGCACTTTCATTGTCGCGCGCCAAAAATCGCGCTGCCTACTCTTACCATCGTAGCCCCCTCAGATATGGCGATGCTGAAATCCTGCGACATCCCCATCGAAAGCGTATCAACATCCATGTTGTCGCTTTTCATTTTTTCGAACAGAGTACGCATCATACTGAATTGTGCGCGCTGAGTGGTCTCGTCGGCCGTATTCTCGATGATCGTCATCAGACCGCGCAATTTAAGGTCAGGCAACTCTCGAACTTGTGTCGCCAGTGCCAACACATCCGCTGGCGCCACACCGCCCTTACTTTGCTCTCCGCTCACGTTGACTTGCACGCAGACGTTGAGCACACCGCAGCCTGATCGATGGCGGGACAATGCGCTGGCAATTTTTAGCCGGTCTACGCCATGAACCCAATCGAAATTCGTGGCAACCAGCTTCGATTTATTGCTTTGCAGGGGTCCGATGAAATGCCAGACAATGCCTTGCGCTCTCAAGTCCTGCAGTGATTCAATCTTGCCAATGGCCTCTTGAACGTAGTTCTCACCGAATTCTCGTTGGCCGGCAGCGAATGCGCTTCGTATCTCGTTGATTGACTTGGTTTTGGTGACGGCAACCAGCGAAACGGGTCGTTGAGAGGCTGCCGGCAACGCCGTGATCGCTTCATTAATCTGCGTGTTGATGTATTGCAAGTTCGATTCGATTGGGGACATAATCTGTTGTTAAACCGCTACCTGAAAGACACGTTTGCGCTCAACGTGGACAACATGACTGCGAGCTCGAAAAGTGCACGCAAACTTCTCTGATTCAAGGTCGACCCCATATTGACCACCTGCAAGCAAAAATAGGAAAAAGTATAAATGGAAATCGCCGAGCTCCTGGCCTTTAGTGTCAAAAACAAGGCATCCGACCTGCATCTATCTGCTGGGTTGCCACCCATGATTCGCGTGCATGGCGACGTTCGTCGCATTAATGTCCCGGCCCTGGCGCATGAGGATGTTCACGGCATGATTTATGACATCATGAACGACGGACAGCGCAAACAGTATGAGGAGAATCTGGAGTGCGATTTTTCGTTTGAAATTCCCAATCTCGCGCGTTTCCGCGTCAATGCATTCAATCATCAGCGTGGCTCAGGCGCAGTCATGCGGACTATTCCGTCGAAGATTTTGTCGCTCGCGGACCTGAATGCACCGAAGATATTTGCCGAGATCGCCAATCAGCCGCGCGGCATGGTGCTCGTGACAGGTCCTACCGGTTCCGGAAAGTCTACGACGCTGGCAGCCATGGTAAACGACATCAACGAAAACGAATTCGGCCACATCCTCACAGTAGAAGACCCTATTGAATTCGTGCATGAATCAAAAAAATGTCTAATCAACCAGCGCGAGGTCGGACCACACACCCTGTCTTTTGCGAACGCGTTGAAATCTGCGCTGCGGGAAGATCCGGACATCATTCTGGTGGGTGAGATGCGGGATCTGGAAACGATTCGTCTGGCGATGACTGCGGCAGAAACGGGCCACCTGGTCTTTGGAACGCTGCACACCAGTTCTGCGGCCAAAACGGTTGACCGGATTATCGACGTATTTCCAGCGGCGGAAAAAGAGATGATTCGTGCCATGTTGTCTGAATCGTTGCGCGCCGTTATTTCACAGACGCTGTGCAAAACGAAAGATGGCACCGGTCGCGCGGCGGCACATGAGATCATGATCGGTACGCCAGCCATTCGAAATTTGATCCGCGAGGCAAAAATTCCCCAGATGTATTCGGCGATTCAGACGGGGTCAGCGATTGGGATGCAGACAATGGATCAAAATCTGGCCGACTTGGTCAAACGCAATGTGATCAGCCTTGCAGAGGCCCGTAATAAAGCGGCCAATAAAGATAATTTCAATTAAGCGGTGTATTGGTAGCGGTCAAGCATGCGCAACAACGGCTATCCGGCCAATGAAATATTATTGCAAGGTGATTTATGGAACGCGAACAGGCTCTGAAATTTGTTCATGAACTGTTGCGGGCAATGCTCGCGAAAAAAGCTTCGGATTTGTTCATCACCGCCGGCTTTCCGCCCGCGATGAAGATCGACGGCAAGATGACACCAGTTTCGCAATCGAGCCTGTCGCCAGTTCATACGGGCGAAATTGCCAGATCAGTGATGACTGACAAGCAGGCCGCAGAGTTTGAGGCCACCAAGGAATGCAATTTCGCCATCGCACCTGCGGGTATCGGGCGTTACCGCGTCAACGCCTTCATGCAGCAAGGCCGCGTGGGTATGGTTCTGCGCACGATCACGACGACTATCCCCAAAATGGAAGACTTGAACCTGCCGCCCGTTCTCAAGGATGTGGTCATGACCAAGCGGGGGCTCGTCGTGCTGGTTGGCGGCACCGGTTCCGGCAAGTCAACAACACTCGCGGCGATGATCGGTTACCGCAATGAAAACAGCTACGGCCACATCATCACCATCGAAGACCCCGTAGAGTATGTGCACGAGCACAAGAATTGTGTCGTCACCCAGCGTGAAATCGGCGTAGATACAGATAACTGGTTTGCTGCGCTGAAGAACACTCTGCGCCAGGCGCCCGATGTCATCCTGATCGGCGAAATCCGCGATCGCGAAACGATGGATTATGCGATCGCATTCGCCGAGACCGGACATCTTTGCATGTCCACCTTGCATGCCAACTCCACAAACCAGGCAATCGACCGCATTATCAACTTCTTCCCAGAGGAGAGACGACACCAGTTGCTGATGGACCTATCCTTGAATTTGAAGGCGTTCATTTCGCAACGTTTGATTCCGAAAAAAGAGGGCAAGGGTCGCGTAGCGGCAATCGAGATTTTGCTTAATTCACCGCTGATTCAGGATTTGATTTTCAAGGGTGAGGTTCACGAAATCAAGGAGGTCATGAAGCGATCGCGCGAAATCGGTATGCAGACGTACGATCAGGCACTTTTCGATTTGTACGAGGGCGACTACATTTCTTATGAAGACGCCCTGCGCAACGCCGACTCTTTAAACGACCTGCGGCTCAAAATAAAGCTGGAAGGCAAAAACTCCAAACAGAAGGACCTAGCGTCGGGACTCGAGCATCTGGAAATCGTCAAGTAACGGGTTAACTCGTCAACGTGCCCGATTAGCGCTACGCAATGCTTGCAAATGCCCCCAGCAGCGATGCTCCGGTGCCCGTCACAAGTAAAAGTAGTACCGCAGCCAAAATCGAACCGTGTATGCTATTTGCGCTATTCAAAATGCGTTTCATTATGATGTCCTTTCAGGAAGTTGTGAACGCATGAGTAGTATCGGTACGGGTGGCTCTGGCTCCTTGTAAAAAGCTGCTGTCTTGTTGAATAAACTGGCTATTGCGTTGAATAAACATGCTGTTCTCGTAAAATACAACGCCAATGAACAGCAACGACGCAAAAATTCACATCTATGCATGGCCAGAGAGATTCCTTTATCTTGGCCCAAGCACCCAGACTACTTCCCATCGTAACCACGCTGCAACCTGGCTTATTGCGCGTGAAGGCAAACTTCGCGTCACCTTGGGCGGGAGCGGTGAGGTCCTGGAAAATCAGGCCATCTACCTGCCTTCAGAGACTGAATATGCGACGGATTTGGCGCTTTCAAATATTGCCGCACTGTATTGGGAACCAGAGAGTGCAAGTTATCAGCGCGCCATGGAGAACACGGAGAATGTGCCGCGCGCGTACGCCTGTGGAGGTGCGAACAACGGCGAACTCTTGAAGTTGTACGAATACCAGACGACAAGGGACGAAGCGGACGAAATGCTCAATCGCATATTTGGCTTTGAGCGAATGCGCGGCAGTCAGCCCACTTTCGTCGACAATCGCATCAATACGGCGCTTGCATTCTTGCGCGACTCCCCGCAGGCCTACGACAGCATTGAAGCACTGTCTGCGCGAGTGCACCTGTCTCCATCTCGCTTCGCGCACCTATTCAAGAAAGTGGTCGGCGTGCCAGTCAGGCGCTATGTACTGTGGCTCAAGTTGCGACGCGCATTGGACTTGGCGATTGCTGGGGATTCACTGACCACCGCGGCGCTTTCGGCAGGTTTTGCCGATTCAGCACACTTGTCGAGGAGTGTGCGCGCGATGTTAGGGGTCGCGCCTGAGTTCCTGTTTCGCCAACGCGAGCGCCTGGTTATTCACCAATAACCGGCTTGCGATTGCTACCCGCAATAATTTTGTATTCGAACAAGCGGCATTCGATTTTGCCGTTGAACAGCGGCGTGCGCTTGCTTGCAGAAAGGCGTACGCCCTTGGCTAGTTGTGGGTCGCCGGTAAAGAAGTAGGCGCGCCACCCGGCAAATTTCTGTTTCAACCAATCGCCGAGTTTTGGATACAGGTCAGCCAGGTCGGTGGTGTCACCGAGCCGCTCCCCGTACGGTGGATTGGTCACAAGTACACCGCTCGTAGTGGGTGCCGAGACCTCCAGTATGCTCACCTGCTTCAGGTGAACGAAGTCGATCAAGCCATTTGCCGTGAGGTTTTCTCGGGCGTCGGTAATGGCGTACCCGTATTTGTCTGTCCCAAAAATCGGCAATAACACGCCAGGCTTTACGCGCTGCCTGGCGTCAGCAACCTGTGCTTCCCAGATACGTTGGTCGAAATTCTTTAGCTTGGTGAAAGCGAATTCGCGTAACTTTCCGCCGGATAAACCAGGCGCGATGTCCAGCGCCATTTCTGCGGCCTCGATTAGAAACGTGCCACTGCCGCACATGGGGTCGAGGAAGGCTTCACCCGGCTGCCAGCCGCTCAACTTGATAATGCCGGCCGCTAGGTTCTTCTTTAGCGGTGCTTCACCCGTATGGTCGCGTGCACCGCGCTTAAATAAAGGCTCACCGGACAAATCCAGATACAGGCTTGCGTGTGTCGCGTCCAAAAAAACGTGGATGCGAATGTCCGGTTCGCGCGGGTCGACCGATGGCCGCGACCCTACCTGCTCCCGGAACTTGTCGCAGACGGCATCCTTTACGCGCAAGGTAATGAAGTCGAGGCTCTTCAACGGACAGCGATGCGCATTGATTTCAACTTTTATCGTACGGGCCACGTCAAACCAGCTTGGCCAGGCCAACATGGCTGCCGCGTCGTAGATCTGCTGCTCGTTCGCGTACGGAAAATGTGCCACGCGTTGTAAGACGCGGCTGGCAATGCGCGAGTGAAGATTGGCCATATAGCCGAGCGCCTTGTCGCCTTCAAAAGCGACGCCAGCTTCCTGCGCCGCTACCGCGGAGGCGCCAAAAAGTCCGAGTTCAACAGCGAGAACACCAGAGAGACCGCGTGGGCAGGGCGCGAAATAATTTTCCATCAGAATGGCTTCACGACAACTAGTATTACGATCCCGATGAGGACAGGCAGCGTCGGGATTTCATTCAACCAGCGGTAGAAAACATGTCCATGCTGATTCCGGTCGTGTTTGAAATCATTGATCAGTTTTCCCAGGTAGAAATGGTGCCCGACGAGCAGCAAAACCAGAGCCAGTTTTGCATGCAGCCAACCACCACGAAATCCGTAACCCAGCCAAAGCCAGATTCCCAGCGCAAGCGAAATGACCATACATGGGGTCATGATGCCGCGGTAGAGCTTCCGCTCCATGATCTTGAATCGCTCAATCGAGATTTTGTCTTCGGCCTGCGAGTGGTAAACAAACAGACGTGGCAAATAGAACAGCCCAGCAAACCAAGCGACTACAAAAATAATATGAAACGATTTAATCCAAAGCATGGTCAGTCCAGATATTTTTTTAACGCGGCATCCCAGGTTCCCTGGGATTTCATGATCAGGTCGCAAAATTCGCGCACCGCTCCATGGCCGCCTGGTGCCGTGGTGGTGTAGTGAGCGTGTTCGCGCACGTAGGCCGGTGCAGATGGCACACAGGCGGCGAATCCACATCTAGTCAGAAACGGCAGGTCGATTACGTCGTCGCCCATGCCTGCTGCCTGCGCAGGCCTTAACGACATATTGGCAAGCAAAGTCTCGAAAATCTGCAACTTGCTGTCCACACCCATGAATAGCTGGGTGATGCGCAGGTCTTTCGCGCGCCGCGCGAGCGCTTTGGACGAGCGGCCAGAGATGATCGCCAGCTCCACACCGGATTCCGCCAACATCTTCAGACCGTGCCCGTCGAGCGCATTGAACACCTTAAGCTCTTCACCGTCTGGGCCGTAATGGAGGCCACCATCAGTCAAAACGCCATCGACGTCAAATATGGCGAGTTTGACCTCGCGAATTCGATCCTGCAGGGCGATTGGCATTGTCACTGCGGTCACTACAGCACCCCGGCGCGCATCAGGTCGAGCACGTGCACTGCGCCGACTAGCTTGTTATTTTCATCCACGACCAGTAATCCGCTGGAGCCGATCTTGTGCTGCTGAATCAAATCTGCCGCCTCGACTGCGAGTCGTTGTGGCGCGATGGTCTTCGGCCCCTTGGTCATAATGTCGGCGATTCGGGTCGTTTTGATACTGTCCTGTGTTTCCAGCGTACGACGCAAATCGCCATCGCTAAATACACCGACCAGCAAGCCGTTGTCGTCGATTACCGCGGTCATGCCCAGTCCTTTCTTGGTCATTTCCATAATCGCGTCTGGCAATAGCGAGTCGATGCCGACAGTTGGAACGCGGTCCCCGGTGACCATCACATCGCTGACGTGCATCAGCAATCGCCTCCCCAGCGCGCCGCCGGGGTGATGCATTGCATAGTCTTCCTCGCCAAAACCGCGTGCGTCCAGGAGCGTGACGGCTAGCGCGTCCCCCAATGCCAGGGTCGCAGTGGTGCTAGCGGTCGGCGCTAGATTCAATGGGCAAGCCTCTTTTTTTACGGCTGCGTCCAAATGCACGGCTGCGGCTGCGGCCAGTGTCGAGTTTGGACGTCCGGTAATAGCAATTATTGGCGTGCCACGCCGCTTCAGCTGCGGCAGGAGTTTCAAGAGCTCATCGGTTTCGCCGGAATTGGAAATGGCAATCACCACGTCGTCTTTTGTAATCATCCCGAGGTCACCGTGACTGGCCTCACCCGGATGCATGAAAAAAGCCGGTGTGCCGGTTGAGGCAAGCGTTGAGGCGATCTTGCCACCGATATGGCCACTCTTGCCCATGCCAGTGACCACAACGCGACCCCTGTTTTCAGTGGCCTCAAATAAGAGTTTGTGTGCGGCGACGAAAGTGTCGCCCAAACGCA
Source organism: Betaproteobacteria bacterium (assembly GCA_031383585.1). GTDB lineage: Bacteria > Pseudomonadota > Gammaproteobacteria > Burkholderiales > Usitatibacteraceae > UKL13-2. Next base: position 1,034 of record JANMZU010000885.1, on the reverse strand, counting down.
ACGCCAATTCGCGTACCGCGTCCGCCTCAATGTTGAGCGTGTCTCGCGCCAGCGCCAATGTTCGCCCCGTATCAGCAATTGAACGAGGGTGTAATAAACTTTCCATGAGACTATTGTACCGTCTAGCATCCTGGCGGTCCGCGCCCGATTTGGTGACAACAAGTGAACGCCCACGCAACTCTGCCGATTGTCCTGATCCTGTTGGCCACTGCCGTGGTTACGGTAGTCGTGTTTCGGCGAGTCAACATGCCCGCCATTCTTGGCTACCTGGTGGTTGGTGCGCTGATCGGGCCACATGCGCTGGGCTTCGTGCCCGATACTCCGCAGACCCGTTATCTCGCAGAATTCGGCGTTGTATTCCTGATGTTTTCAATCGGGCTGGAATTTTCGTTGCCGCAATTGACAGCAATGCGGCGCACTGTTGTCGGCATGGGCGGCCTGCAGGTCGGGATAACAATCGCGGTCGTTATAGTTGTTGCGTTGTGGGCGGGCCTTAGCTGGCAGGTTGGCCTTATTCTGGGTGGCATTCTGGCGATGTCCTCGACAGCCATCAGCATCAAGGTACTTTCGGACCAGGCACAGTTGCATTCCGCGCACGGCAAGCAGATTGTCGGGGTTCTGCTGTTTCAGGATTTAGCCGTCGTACCGTTGCTGGTACTGGTGCCAGCGCTGACACTTTCGGGCGGCGCGCTCGCAATCGAGGTTGGCTGGGCGCTGGCAAAGGCGGCAGTGGTGTTATTCCTGATTCTGACCGTCGGCCAAAAGGCGACGCGCGCGCTTTTCGGCTTGATTGCACGTCAGAAATCTTCCGAGTTATTTGTACTTGCTGTTTTGCTGGTGACGTTGGGTCTGGCATGGATCACCGAAGTGGCCGGGCTGTCCCTGGCACTGGGCGCATTTCTGGCCGGCATGCTGATATCGGAAACAGAGTATCGCTATCAGGTCGAAGACGATATCAGGCCATTCCGCGACGTGCTGCTCGGGCTGTTTTTTGTCACGATTGGCATGTCGCTCGATATACAGGTCGTGATTGA
>JANMZU010000888.1:0-5478 GCA_031383585.1 Betaproteobacteria bacterium | reverse complement strand
CGTCGTCGTCGCTGGGAAGCACCAACATCACCATGCAATTCGAGTTGAACCGCTCGATCGATGGCGCGGCGCGCGATGTGCAGGCCGCGATTCAAGCGGCGCGCACCGAACTGCCGACCAGCCTGCCGAACAATCCGACCTATCGCAAAGTCAATCCCGCCGACGCGCCGGCGATGATTTTCGCCTTGACCTCGGATGTGCTCTCGCCCGGCCAGGTGTATGACATCGCCAACACCATCGTTGCGCAAAAAATCGCGCAGGTGAGCGGCGTGGGACAAGTCTCGGTCGGCGGCAGTTCATCGCCCGCCGTGCGGGTGGAATTGAATCCGACGACGCTGAACAAATACGCGATTGGTTTTAATGAAGTGCGCACCGCTATTCAGGCCAACAACGTCAATCGGCCAAAAGGCATCGTCGAAGACGGCGAAAAAAGCTGGCAGATTTACGCCAACGATCAGGCATCGAAAGCGGCGGACTACATCCCGATCATCGTTGCGTACCGCAACAACGCGCCCGTCCGCCTGAGCGATGTCGCCAACGTCGTGGATTCCGTGCAGGACATTCGCAACGCCGGTTTCGCCAACGGCAAACCCTCGGTGGTGGTGATCGTCACCGGGCAACCGAATGCCAACATTATCGAGACGGTGGATCGCGTCATGGCGCTGGTGCCGCAGTTGCAGGCGTCGATCCCCGCCTCGGTCGACCTCAACCTCGTGATGGAGCGTACCACCACCATCCGCGCGAGCCTGCGCGAAGCCGAGCGCACCATGTTGATCGCAGTCGCCTTGGTGATCATGGTGGTGTTCATGTTCCTGCGTAATGCGCGCGCAGCACTGATTCCAGCGGTTGCCGTGCCGGTATCGTTGATCGGCACCTTTTCGTTCATGTATCTATTTGGCTACAGCCTCGACAACCTTTCGCTAATGGCATTGACGATCGCGACTGGGTTCGTCGTCGACGATGCTATCGTGGTGCTGGAAAACGTGTCGCGGCATCTTGAGAAGGGTGTCCCGCCATTTGAGGCCGCACTAAAAGGTGCGCGCGAGGTGAGTTTCACGGTGGTATCGATGAGCCTGTCGCTGATCGCGGTGTTCATTCCGATTCTGCTCATGGGCGGAGTCATCGGGCGTTTTTTTCGCGAGTTTGCCGTGACGCTGTCGATTGCCATTATGGTGTCACTCGTCGTCTCACTGACGACAACGCCGATGATGTGCGCGCGCTTGCTGCGCGCCCGACAACCCGGCGAGGAAAAGAAGCCGGGACGCCTGTCGCGCTGGACCGATGCGGCGATGGGTCGCATAAACAAAGGCTACGAAATAACGCTGACTTGGGCACTCAGATTTCCGTTCCTGGTGTTTTTGACATTGGTTGCCGCCATCGGGCTAAACGTCTATCTGTATGTCATCGTGCCAAAAGGCTTTTTGCCGCAGCAGGACACCGGGCGTATCGTGGGCTTCATCCAGGCTGACCAGAGCATTTCGTTCCAGGCGATGCGCGGCAAGATCACTGAGTTTGTCGATATCGTGATGACCGATCCTGCGGTAGAAAATGTCGTCGCCTTTACGGGCGGTGGGCAGCGTAACGGCGGCCAGATGTTCATGTCCCTGAAGCCGCTAAAGGACCGCGATGCATCTGCTGACGCCATTGCCGCGCGCCTGCGTCTCAAGCTGGCAAAGGTGGCAGGCGCCAATTTGTTTTTGACGCCAGCGCAGGATTTTCGTGGCGGGGGCAGACAATCCAATGCTGGCTATCAGTTCACGCTGCAGGGCGATGACGTCACCGAGTTGCGAAAGTGGACGCCTTTGCTGCAAAACGCCTTGCAAGATGTTCCGGAACTCACCGACGTCAGCAGCGATCAGCAGGTACGCGGCCTGCAGATGACGTTGAACATTGACCGCGAGACGGCGTCCCGAATGGGTGTGACGACCGCCATGATCGACACCGCCTTGTTTCTGGCGTTTGGACAGGCACAAGTATCGACAATTTATTCCGAACGCAATCAATATCGCGTGGTGATGGAAGTGGCGCCGGAGTACTGGCAAAGCCCCGAGGCGCTCAACAGCATTTACGTGCTCTCGCCGATACGTGGGCAAGTACCGCTGTCAGCATTTTCGCGCTACGAGCCCACCACGGCTGCGTTATCGGTCAATCATCAAGGACAGTTCGCGGCATCGACCATTTCTTTCAATCTTCGCGAGGGCGTTTCTCTCTCCGCGGGTATCCAGAAAATTCGCGACACCATGGCACGTATTGCTGTGCCAACCAGCATTACCGGCACTTCTCAAGGCACAGCGCGCCTGTTCCAGCAGGGATTGGACAATCAGCCCTGGCTCATCCTGGCTGCGCTGATTACGGTCTACATCGTGCTGGGGGTTCTTTACGAAAGTTACGTTCATCCGATCACGATTATCTCCACATTGCCATCGGCAGGCGTGGGCGCACTGCTGGCGCTGTTCGCGACGGGAAGTGAGTTCTCGATCATCGCGTTGATCGGCGTGATATTGCTAATTGGCATCGTGAAGAAGAACGCAATTCTCATGATCGATTTTGCCATTTTGGCCGAACGCAACGAGGGTAAGTCCGCGCGAGACGCAATTTTCGAGGCCTGCATGCTGCGCTTCCGGCCGATCATGATGACGACGATGGCTGCGCTGCTGGGCGCAGTTCCCCTCGCAATTGGCGTTGGCGATGGTGCCGAGTTGCGCCGACCGCTCGGTATTTCTATCGTCGGCGGATTGATCGTGAGCCAGCTGCTCACGCTATACACAACACCAGTTGTATATCTTTATTTAGACCGTTTCCGCGTGTGGGCGAAAAGCAAGTTTGCCCGCAACGATGCAACCGTCGCTCTGGAGGCTAGATGACAGGCCGTAAATTATTGTGCGTCGCGATTGGCGCAACACTGCTCGCCGGTTGCGCTGTCGGGCCCGATTATCAGCGACCCGAAATGCCAGCGCCGGTGGCTTACAAGGAAACAGCGGGCTGGAAAATTGCCGAGCCTCGCGATGAGCTCGCGCGCGGTAAGTGGTGGAAGATGTTCGGCGACAGTATATTGGACGCCTTGCTCGAACAGGTCAATGTCTCGAACCAGAGCTTGAAAGTTTCCGAGGCGCGTTTTCGCCAGGCGCAAGCGCTGACGCAATTGGCGCGGGCTAACTACTACCCAACGGTTTCAGCGAACGCCTCATCGACACGCAGTCGCGCCGCCGCATCAAGGTCGGCAGGGGCGAATAGTGCATCTACCAATTACAATTTGAACTTGAGTGCCGGCTGGGAAATCGATGTGTGGGGCCGCATCCGCCGTGCCGTGGATGCCAATGATGACAGTGCGCAGGCGAGCGCTGCGGATCTCGAAGCGGCACGTCTTTCGTTGCAATCAGAGCTTGCCAACAATTACTTCCAGTTGCGCGTCAATGACGCGCAGAAACAGTTGTTCGCCGACACGATCGTGGCATTCGAAAAATCGCTGGAGCTGACCAAAAATCGCTATGCCGTTGGCGTTGTCGGCAAGGTCGACGTGGTGCAGGCGGAAACACAGTTGCTCAGCGCACAGGCGCAGTCGATCGATCTTGGCGTACAGCGCGCACAGCTCGAGCATGCGATCGCGGTGTTGATCGGCAAGCCGCCAACCGATTTTTCACTATCGAGTATTGAAACCACCGGCGGACCATCGGTGGATTGGAAAGTGGCGATGCCGGTTTTCCCAATTGGGTTGCCGTCGACCTTGCTTGAGCGCAGGCCCGACATCGCCGCCGCAGAACGCCGCGCCGCCGCCGCCAATGCCCAGATCGGTGTCGCCAAAGCTGCCTATTTTCCGGCGCTCAGCCTGACCGGGGCTGTCGGCTTCGCCAGCCCGACATTGGCCAACTGGATATCTGCGCCAAACCGCGCCTGGTCACTTGGACCGTCTCTGGCTGAAACGCTGCTCGATTTTGGCAAGCGCGGGGCGCAGACAGATCAGGCGATTGCTTCATACGATCAGACGGTCGCGAGCTACCGGCAGACGGTGTTGGAGGCGTTTCGCGACGTTGAGGATAATGTCGCCGCCCTCCGCATTCTGGAACAGGAAGCGAAGGTGCAGTCAGAGGCGGTGCGCGCCGCGCGCGAATCGGTTGCGCTGACGCTCAATCAGTACAAAGCCGGGACCATAAGCTATCTCAGTGTGGTCACCGTACAAACGGCGCAGTTATCTAATGAGCGCACCTCGGTTGGCCTGCTCGGAAGGCGCCTGAGCGCGACGGTGGGACTGGTTCGCGCATTGGGCGGCGGTTGGAACGCGTCGGATCTCGTCGCCACGAAATAGGCTAAGGATCGCAGCGCGGAAATGCTCACTTAGATTTGGCGCTGTTGTTTTCGCTCTCGGGCAATTTGAATTAGCGCCGCTTCACGCTCTGGCGAGAGCGCGGCGGGTAATTCCCTGTTGGCACTCCAGGTAAGCGTATCGCGTGCGGTGATTTCAGGGTCGGTGAGCGTCATGCCCGCTTTCACTGCGCGCGCATTGCTGACATCCATCAAACTGCTGCGCGGAGAACCTTCAGCCCGATAGAGCGGCAGTTCGACAAAAGTCAGTCCGGCGGCAGCGATGATATCCGCTGACACCCATTCGATATTTTTTGCGCCCAGCAATCGCATAAACGCTCGCCACGTCATCCGGCCCCCGGCGAGATTGAAACTACTGCCGAGATTCTGATTGATCACGGTCGTCACGAATCGCGCGACGTCGCGCACATCGATGAATTGCACATGGTCTGTTCCGTCGCCGGGTGCTAGCATTTCGCCGCCACGTTGCGCTCGTTGCAGCCAGTATGTGTAGCGACCGCTGACATCGAAGGGCCCCACCACCACCTGTGGCCTGAGCAGCGTGCAGCGTTCGTCATAGATTTCTTGAAGGATATTTTCGCAGGTGACCTTGAGCGGACCATAAGTCTCGCCGTTAACCTCTGTAATGTCCTCGGCGGTGGGCGGCAATCGGTGGCACGTTTCCATGACTGGACGTTGATCAGGGTCGCCATAAACACTCACGGCACTAACAAGCACATAGCGTGAAAGGTATGGCTCCAGCAGTTCGGCACTCGCGCGCACCTGTCGCGGGGTATAGCCACTGACATCCACACATGCGTCCCAGTGTCGGCCAGCAAGCGCAGACAGTCCGACTACACCCAGATCGCGGTCGCCACGTATGCGCTCCACCTCCGCAGGCAGTTCATCAAATGAAACGCCGCGCGTCAGGATGCTGACCGTGTGCCCGGCAGCCAGTAAAGCTTCGACGATGTGCCGACCGATGAACTGCGTGCCGCCAAGAACGAGAATTCGCATGCAACGATTATCCTGCAATCGTGCACGCCGCACACTATGGTGGCAGCACTTGCCGGTCAGGCAGTCCGGCGCTGGTTATACACATAGCCGATCACGCAGACTGCCAGTGCGACGAGCAGTTGCGTGCCAATGGTAGTCAGCGTCGCCGAGCCATTGGCGCCG
>JANMZU010000820.1:0-2305 GCA_031383585.1 Betaproteobacteria bacterium | reverse complement strand
CTATGATTCGAGTCGCAGCGGGGAGGTACCGGTACGTTTGCTGGACGGCTATCGGGGCTACCTGATGACCGATGGTTACGATGGCTACAATAAAATTGCCAGCATCGATGGCATTGAGCGGCTTGTCTGTTTTGCGCATGCCCGACGACGCTTTGTTGATGCCGTCAAGGTGCAGCCCAAAGGCAAGCGCGGTCGTGCCGACGAGGCCGTCGCCATGATTGGCAAGCTGTATCGCATTGAACGCGATCACAAGGACGCCAGCGCCGGGGAGCGCCTGATTGCACGCCAACAACTAAGCGTGCCGGTGCTGGCGGCACTGCATACATGGATGGAGCAGGCGTTGCCGGTGGTCGCGCCCAAGAGTGTGCTCGGTACCGCGCTGTCCTACCTGCGCGATTACTGGGGCATGCTGACACGCTATACCGAGCGTGGTGATCTGCCGATCGATAACAATCGTTGCGAGAATGCGATCCGTCCATTCGTGGTCGGTCGCCGGGCCTGGTTGTTTAGCGACACCCCAGCCGGTGCCGATGCCAGCGCGGTTATCTATTCGCTGGTGGAGACGGCAAAAGCCAATGGACTGGAGCCATATACGTGGTTGCGCCGCGTTCTGCGGGACTTGCCTGCGGCCAAAACGGTGGAAGATGTCGAGGCGCTGTTGCCGTGGAATGTGAATTCAGGTCAGGATGCCTCACAGACTGCTTCTGTTGATGCCGCGCCGATAGCTGCGGTTTGATGAGTCGGATATCAGCGCAGGCTCTGTTGGCGGCAGTACAAAAAATACGCGCGATGACCGCAGGCCAGAAAGAGCGGCTCGCGGATGAATTGTTCCGTGAACAGCCCAACATGCTTGCCTCATTTCTGGTTCAAAAGCAGTTGGGCGTTTCGTTGGAAAAGATGGAGTTCCTGGTCAACGTTCTGTTCATATGCTTCCAGGCCATGAAAGAATCCGGCTTAACGTGGCCGTTGATTACCGAAGACGAACAAGATAAGCAGATGGCGCGGTACGTTGGCGTCGTCAATTTCGGCAAAGACTTGAGCTCATCGCTTCAACGTCTTGCATCTAGGCAATATCTTGAAGGCCACCCAGAGCAGAATCTGCAAGCCTTCGTTATCGTCGAACTAAACGATTGGCTTAGCCGCGTCGTACCAGAAGAAACCGACAAATACGTCGTACTCACGGCCATGAAACTCGTCAACTGCATCGCTTTCGTGCCGATGGCGGCGCAGACCCCCGCAGCGTAAAACCAGAACAGTGCCGACTTCGCACAGATTTGTGCGTCGCTATCCGCTGCGAGCACTGTGGTTTGTGGACCGCTTACAATCCTTTGTAAGGCTAATCGAGCGAGCGCAAGCATCGGGTTATCTTGTTACGCTCGTTTACGTCGCACTGCCCTCAGCGCAGCTCGCCAAGCGCCGGGTCGCTAGACGCGTCAAAAAGGGTGGGCACTCCATTCCTGAGAATGTGATTGAACGACGCTTCTATCGCTCGTTGGAAAATTTAATGTTCCGCTACCGAAAAGTTGTCGATGAGTGGTTTGTGTATGACAATGCAGAACTAAGAACGCCGACGCTAGTCGCGCACGGAAGCGGCACAATCGAAAAAATCGTTGAGGAGAATAAATGGCAAAGACTACAGAAGCTCGTAAAGTTAGCCGAGAAGTAGGCAATCCTACAGAACCAGAGATTCGCGCCGCTATGGGGAAAGCCATTCGTGAACTCAAGCGGCATGCTAAGTTGCAGAACATGAAGCTTGTTGTGGCAAACAAGAAATCTTGGGCTGTCCCCAAATAGCGAACCCCTACCAACGCGTGTAGGGACTACATACGCCGATGTAATTAGAATAAGAGCGACTGACGACTCCACTGCCGTCGGGATGTGAAATTTGAACCATGCACCCACTAGCGCGTGCCGTTTAATGCTTACCCAACCGGCTTAGCAAACTTACAGAAAAACGGCGATGGCTAAATCCTCCGGCAAGAAATCCCCGTCAACTGCATCCTCCGCCAACATCGGCTTCGAAGCCAAGCTTTGGCTCGCCGCTGACAAGCTGCGCAACAACATGGACGCGGCCGAATACAAGCACGTCGTCCTCGGCCTCATCTTCCTCAAGTACATCTCTGATTCGTTCGACGAACACCACAGCAAGCTGATCGGAGGCAAAGGTGAGTTTGAAGGCGCCAACCCGGAGGACAAGGACGAATACCTCGCCGCCAATGTGTTCTGGGTACCGAACGAAGCGCGCTGGGCGCACCTGCAAGCACGCGCCAAGCAGCCGGGCATCGGCAAGGATGTGGACGATGCC
>JANMZU010000816.1:0-4422 GCA_031383585.1 Betaproteobacteria bacterium | reverse complement strand
TAAGCGGCTCAATTGGGCGGTACGCATTCGCGATGAGATTGCACTGGAGATGAAGAAATAGACTTTTTGCGTCGAGTAATTAGGGGCAGACAACATATATCTATTTCAGGCTGCTTTTCCATACCGAAACACGACAAAGATCACCATTCGGCGAGCCGTTCCAACTGAAAAGCCCTGAAACTCTCAGCCAGCACTAACGTATTTATAGTCCCAAAGTCATTTTCCAGAAGTATTCTGCTTTGCGTCCAGCTGCAGTGCCGCTTCAAGTTCCGGCGCAAACCACGTCAGCGCATCGAGTCCGTCGCGTGCGCGATCCAGTCATCCCGATACCTGAACCGCAGTTGCCCGCGATCACGGTGCAAGGTGCCGACCCATTGCGGTTCAGCGGCAAAATCGGCATCCAGCCAAACCTGCACTTCGGACGGCGCGAGTGTCAGGTCGGGACTCGCGGACTGCGTTTCTTGGGAAGCGCCAAATCCTGCAGGCGACGTCCCAGAACATCGTCCTGGGCAATTTTTTCGAGGTCGCTTTCCAGATGAAGCACGCCCAGAATCTTCAGGTAGCTTCCCAACGTAACCGCAGGTTCCCCTCTCTCGGCGCGAAACAGCGTCACGCGAGACATTCCTGCTCGCTCAGCCACCGTGTCTGCAGAGAATCCACGACGAAATTCGATGGTCTGATATTCATGTACGGCGAAGGCCGTTTTTGCGGGAAGTTTCAAATGAAACGGCGTCAGGTTTTTCCCGCCGCCGTTTGTCGTTGAGCGATCCAGATGCCCAGAACGGCGGATCGTCGGCGTTTTTCTGCGGCGTGCATTGCACGATGTTGTGTCGAGAAATACTGTCGCAGTGGCGGTAAATCTGATGGACGTAACGCGTTTCAAAGATCTGGGACGTCACTTCAAGGAAGTTGAGAGTTTCGGCGGCGGCGAGTAATTCAGCGGCCATCGTTGTCAGGATGCGTTAGTCGACCCGGTCGCGCACTGCACCCTAAACCGGCCTGCCTTTGAGCGCAGTGGGGTCCTTTGCGGGCCTCATTTTGTTCACGACCCTCGACAATATCCGGTAGGTGTCACGATCCAATTGTGGTCTTCGCACTTCCAATTTCGCTGCAAGTTCGGCTTCCGATCCGGCGGCCCCCAAAAAGCACCAATGATCGACGACGAGCACTTCGTCACCTTCGCTCAAGTACGCAGGGCCATCGAAGGGCCAGGTCTTGAGTTGCAGCTTGGTCAGGCCCTGCACGAGCCGCATGCTGTGCGCGATCAATGGCTCGTGGCCGGCACAGGCACCCTTGCATTTCTTTAATTGATATCCGAAGCATGTCTTGCCGTGCACGTGTTTTTCAATCTTGAGCAAAGCGTGACACAGCGCGTATTCCGCCGCGAGTGCGATGAGCTGCTTGGTCGCCTCCCGCGCCGTTTTAAAGAGCCCGTAAAGTTTGTCGGGCTTGCTGAAATCAATGTTCCGTGCATAAACAATTTCCGGCGCAATGTGTCCCGCGCCATGATTGATCAGTGAAATGGTGCACAGCTCGTTGTGGCGCCGCAATTGCCGGTTGTGGGTCGGCTGCAACTCCTTGATCAGCGCTGACTCCTTGAGGAAAGCGCCTATCTCGCCCCCGGTTTTTATCCATTCAATCCTTCGAATCTGCTGCGCCAGACTCATTTCCTTTGGTGAGCGATGGTCCGCCGAAAAATGCGATAACACGCGCCGTCGAAGGTCAACCGCTTTGCCAACGTACAGCGGCAGCGAGTTTTCGCCATAGAACAGATAGACGCCCGGCGTATCAGGTAGTTCGTCGATGATGGCCGGGTCAATATTCGAGGGCAGGCTGGGTCGCGCAGTCAGTTCCTTGATGACTTCAGTGAGACGTTCTTTGGAATGGGTCGCTCCAGCCATATTCCAGAACTGGTGAATGAGCTGCGCATCCGCAAGTGCACGATGCCTGCCGTTCGCAACCAGGCCATGGCGCTCAATTAATGCATCGAGATTGTGGTGCCGATGCTCCGGAAACAGTGCACGCGAAAGCCGGACGGTACACAGCACAGTTGGCTTGAATTCGTAACCGACGCGGCGAAAAGAATTTTTCAGGAAGCCATAATCAAACCGGGCATTGTGGGCAATGAAAAGTTTGCCTTTCAAGCGCTCCATCGTCTGCTTGGCCACATCCTCAAACGTTGGCGCGTCCTGCACCATCTCGTTGGTAATTCCGGTCATCGACTGTATTGAAGCCGGAATCGAGGTTTCAGGGTTGATGAGTGTGCTCCATTCGCGCACGCCGTCGTCGTCTACTTCCACAATGCCGATCTCGGTGATGCGGTCCAGTGGCGCCGTGCAGCCGGTGGTCTCCAGATCAACGAAGGCGAGGGGCTGCATGAATCATTTGTTCTGGGATGGGCGGGTGTGAAAACATTCGGCTCGATGTAAGGTTGTACTCATAGATGCTCTGCAATTGCCAATTGGGCAATCAAACGTAGAGACCATCCGCGCATCGGTGCTGTTCGCACGCGACACGCGGGCGGCTGATCTGCCGGACCTGTCGGCATCAGTGCAGCGTGACCGCGCGCACGATTTTTGACAAGACGCTTACCCCTCTTAGAGTCTGGTTCGCGGCTGCATAGTATGGCAGCAGTCAAAAACAAGGCATCAGTGCGCTTGGGCTTCAGCGCGTGCCCGGATTGAAGAGTTACCAAACCGCCTGGACAATGCTGCACCGGTTCCAGCGGGCCCGTACACACAATTCTCGGCGCCATCAATAATTTGAATATTTTTTACGTTCAACTCGAAAGAACCAGCACTGGCGCGGATTGCAGGCATAAAATGCCCGAAGAAACTCGCCAATGCTAGTGTTTAAAAGTTTCCTCAGCCCATTGGCGCGCCAGCGCCTACCGCTCGCACATCCGCCTGATATTCACCATAGTTCGATTCGATCTGTCCACGGTAGACATTGACCAGCCGATCCAGCACAGCCTTCGGCGGCTCAGCATCAGCATTGCCTGCATTGGTGTCACGCCATGACAACTGTGCAAGCGCCTGCGCCATGGTCTGTATAAGGCCAGGCGATTCTTCGAATATCTTCGTCATGGCGCGGCGGTCCAGTTCGTAGGCCAGCACGGCTGTCTCGGCCACGACGGTTGCGGCCTGCGCCTGGCAGGCAAAAAGGCAGCGGCGACCGAAGAACTCGGTGGCGATAAAGCGTTCCTGCACGACCTTCGATCCTTCGCGGTCGCTGAGCGAACGCTTGGCCATGCCTTCGCCGATGATGAACAGCGCATAACGCCGTTCGCCGGCCTGCACGATGGGTTTTCCTGCCGTGAAATGCCGCTCGATCAGTGCGTCGCTGATACGGTGACAGACATCGTCAGGCAGGCCCCTGAACATGCGGCATTGCTGCACCAGCCGGAATACATCCAGCGAGCGATTGGCGATGCGCACCCGTTGCTGGCTCTGGATGACTTCACTCTTCGGGAACGCGACCGTGATACCGGCGTCACGCATGCATTGCAGGATGCTTTTGATGACGGCATGTTCGGATTTCTTGTTGTCTGCATAGTCGGTGATGGTGAACGCAACTTCGTAGAGCACACCATCGCGCTCCATCTTGCGCGCAAAAACAGTCGGTGAGCCGGTCTGCTTGACGCCAGCCGCGCCGAGTACCGCCGCATAAAGGATGCGCTCAGCGCTCTCCACAGAGGTGTCGTAGTCGATCATCACTTCAAGAATACGCTTTGAGCAGGTATCTGGCTGCGCCATGTTCATGATCACGGCATTTGCCAGCGACAGGTTCGGCAGGTAGACCAATTCACTGGTCTGTGTCAGCAGGATGGTGGTGCGCCAGGTGATGCCCTGGATCTTGCCCTGCCATTTGTCGTTGATGCGCACCATGTCGCCGACCCGGAAGGGCTTTTCGACGTTGAGGACAATGCCGGTGAAAAGTGCCAGCAGGATATCGCGCAGCGCGATACCAAGGATCATCAGCGAGGCGCCGCCGGTCGCCAGCAGCGCAGTGATATCGCGCTTGAAGACGAGCGCAAGGATTGCGCAGATGCCGATAAACAGCACCAGGCCACCGAACAAATCGCCAATCAGCTTCGGGATTTCCTTGCCCGAACGACGCTCAAGCCAGCCGTGAACGATTTCGCGCTTGACGATACGCATCGTCAGCAAGATCAACACAAACGCGAACGCTGCCGTCACCCATTGCCCTAGCGTTACATCTGATAGCCCCGAAACAAAAGCGAGTGGTCCGGTAAACAGTTTGTCCAAAAACGCAACAAAGCCCAGTACGAATGCGATGATCGCGAGTCGGCCATAAATTTTTACTGCGCTGGTCTCAGACATGGTGCCTTTCCCTACGCCGCAGCCGCGAGCCGAACAACAAAACCGGGCGCGTCCTTGCTCGCCGAAATGGCGACACTGC
>JANMZU010000782.1:0-6466 GCA_031383585.1 Betaproteobacteria bacterium | reverse complement strand
ATATGATTTGTTGCTAATCCTACTCTAAGCCCGTCATTTACCATCAACATGACAGATTCTTTGGCATTATCATGGTGGGTAAAGTACTCCGTATGACCTGGGAATGCAAACTTAGCAGATTGCATGGCAAATTTATGAATCGGAGCCGTTACAATCGCATCGATGTGGTTTGCCTTTACATCTTCGAGTGCTTTATCAAGTGCCAATAAGGCATATTTTCCACCTTCGGCCGTAGGCTTACCTAAATTAATGATCGTATCTTCTTCCCAACAATTGACTATATTGATCTTTCCAGCAACGGCTGCTTTTGCTGGCTCGCTAGCGTCACCACCGCCTGATCCGGCGCGGCGAGTGTGGCGAAAGGAATGGAAAGGTAGGCGGCTGTTGCCAGATACGACAGGCGGCGAATCAGGGCAGAAGACATTGGGTTTCCTTTGGCAGCGTGGGTAGGTGCAGTAGCTTAACGCAAGCCCGCTAACCAAGTCTTGCTCCGCCTCAGGGGCGCAACCCGCCGAGTATGGCCGCGACGCTGCAGGTCTCGGTTGTATCCAATTTGACCGCGAGCTCCAGCGACATGGATTTTGCATTGACGATGATATTTGTAGACTGCCATGTGCCGCGTTTGCCGTCGCTGCAGTTAAGCCCGCCGCTTGCCGTCAATCGCGCGCCGTTGGCGCTGTAGTTGCCGCTGTAAGTGCATTGCAGGCCGGTCACGCTCGAAAGCATGATGCTGATGGGACCGGCGTTGGTGCCGACCATGCCAATGTCGTATTGTCCGTAGGTCGCTCGACCGCCATTGTTTTGGGATTGCGTGCAATTGCTGCGGGTCTCGACGATGGCGCCTTGCCATTGACCGGCGAGCCCCGGAATGACCGGCACTGGCGGGCCAAAGATCTGTCGTGTGATCTGACGTGTACTGGCGAGGCCGTCGATGCTGTAGCTCATGATCCCGGCGTCATTGCTGGAGAACGTCAGCGTCATCGTGCCGACCTTCGTAAAATTCAGTCCGCTACTGCTCCACGGCATGGTCGGTGTTGCGCCGCCCTTGAATCTGAGCAAGTCGCCGGAGCAAACTGCAGCGGAAATCGTACAGGAGACGGTGTACCACGTGGCCTTGCCGGCTGCATCGTAAACAAACATCGTCACAAACACGATGCTCGATTGTTGCGTGAGCGTCGCACCCCAGCCCGATTCGCTCTCATTCCACCATAGGCCGGTAAGCGGCTGGACGGCGGATGTGTCGATGGTAAACGCTTGAGCCTGCGCCTGCACGGGAGTGGCAGCGACCGACAAGCACACAGCAACCAACAAAAAGAGCAGTTGCCCGCTGACCTTCCTTACCGCGTAGCCATTGGTAGGAGAAGTTTTCATGTCTGGTGACCATCCACTTTCATAGCAAAATAGATTCTCTAACTGCAGATACGTTCAATTGCGAGTCCAACTTGTGCTGCGTGTACTGAGTTTTCGGTCAAAATGTGATCGGCGCCAATTTTATTGGGGACGCCCTTCTGCGTTTTCCGCCGCGATCACCGAAAACGGGCCGGTTTTTATGGCTGAGAGATGTTCGTGGCATTGCAGCCCGGCAAGAAAGAGGCAAATGTGAAAAATGCAAGGCTGATGTTGGTCGATAGTGATGCCTATACGAGCTCCGTGCTGATGGAGGATCTCGCGCGGCGAGGTTACGTCAATGTAATGGCTGTCACCAATGCGCTCGAATTGCCAGCGCTGCTCGAATCTGCCCGGCCCGATATGGTGATTTTCAATTACCCGTCCGACCAACCTGAAAGCCTGAGTGCTTGCACGATTGTCAAGCTCATGGCGCCGCAGACCGCGATCATTGCTATCGTCTCCCCCGGACCGGCGCTGAAAACGGTTCGTAACTGGTCGCAGAAAACGCAATGCATTGATGTGCTGATTGAAAAACCACTATCTGATGAGCGGTTTTTCATGGCCCTGCGCGATCTGCTCCAGGTGAAAGTATCGCTGCGCGAGCTGCAATTGAAGACGGAGCGCCTGTCAATACTGGTGCCTGAAGGCGCTATGTCTGCCGTTGAAAGTGGTGTTGAAAGTGAGGCGGAGCTGTTTGAGGCTGCGGTACTTTTCACGGACATTCGAGGGTCTTCGCAACTGATACGGAAAATGCCGCCGCGCAGTTTTTTCAAACTCCTTAATGAAACACTCAGCGCGCAATCGCAGCAGATCAGGCAACACCAGGGATCCGTCATCAAGTACACGGGCGATGGCGTGATGGCTGTCTTCCGGGGAATGGGCAGGTCCTACGTGGCGCTCCGTTGCGCGCTGGATTTGGCGGGTGCCCGCAATTCGAACGAACTGCCATTCGGCGTTGGTGTCGCTGAGGGGCTGGTGCTAGCCGGGCTGATCGGCGACTCCAGCCGCGCGGGACAGCGACGCCAATACGACGTCATCGGCGCGACCGCACATCTGGCGGCACGCCTTTGCGCAATGGCGGATTCGGGCGAAGTCATCGCCACCAGAAACATCAACGCCGTGGCAAAAATCAGCAATCCCGTTCCGCGCTCGATCGGCAACCTGTCAATCCGCGGCTTCGACAGCGGCATTGATTGTGTCGCCTTCAATCCATCCAACTAGATAGCAGGGCTACTCGAATGAAAGAAAAGTACAATGCATCGCAGGTGAGCAAGGTCATCGACCAGGCTCTGGTTTATCAGTGCGCCTGCCCCGCGCAGGTCTGCCGGGCCATTTTTGAGCTACGTGAACTGCATGAATACCAGATGAACTGTGCAAACGATTCTGTGAACGACGAATTGGTGCACCGGACCATCGCGCAGGCTACTGAAAAGGCGCATGAGCTCATGGAGGATTGCCTGACCAGCATTCTGGACATTGAAGGCTGGGACAAGGTTTCGCTCGCCATGCCGGAAGCGTTGAAGAAGAAACCTGCAAAGAATATTTGAACGGAAGGAGTTTTAGCAATGAGTCACCCCGCTTACGACGAGCTTGCCGCGACCTGGCAGCGCTTGCATCACTTCGGTCACCTGCAATCTATTGCGTCGTGGGACCGTATGGCGCTGATGCCTGCCAGCGGCAACACCGCGCGTGCCAATGCCATGGCCGAAATGGATGGGTTGTTGCATGGCATTCGCACCGATCCAAAGCTAGCTGTGGCGCTTGAGCGCACTGAAAAGGAAGCCCTCGACGATTTTCAGCGCGCAAACGTGCGTGAAATACGCCGTGACTGGCGCACTGCCAACGCGCTGCCTGCCAAGCTGGTACAGGCGCAATCGATGGCCAATTCGCGCTGCGAACATGCTTGGCGCACCCAGCGACCAGCGAATGACTGGAAGGGATTTCTGGAGAATTTCCGCGAAGTGCTGAAGCTCTCTCGCGAGCAAGCGAAATTCCTCGCTGATCGCACCGGTTTGAGTCCGCACGATGCATTGATGGATAACTACGAGCCGGGCATGACCGGCGAAACAGTAGACAAGCTGTTTGGTGATTTGCAGACATGGCTAACCGATTTGGTGCGGCAAGTTCGCAACAAGCAGGCGGGTGAAACCGTGCATTCACCGGTTGGTCCGTTTCCCCGTGGTGCGCAATACGCCATTGGCCTCGAAGCCATGAAACTGCTGGGATTCGATTTCGACGCGGGGCGCTTGGACGAGAGTGCACATCCGTTTTGCGGCGGCGTACCTGAGGACACCCGTCTCACTACGCGTTACCGGGAGGACAGTTTCGTCGGCAGCCTGTGGGGAACGATCCACGAGACCGGTCACGGGCGCTATGAGCAGAGTCTGCCGCGCGACTGGCTGGGCCAGCCGGTTGGATGGGCGCGCAGTGCCGGCATCCACGAAAGCCAGAGCCTGAGCTTTGAGATGCAGGTCGGCCTCAGTCGGCCATTCGTCGGTTTGCTCGCGCCGCGATTGGCCGCGCACTTTGGCAATCAGCCCGCTTTCGAGCCGGACAATCTCTTTTTGTGGCTGACGCGCGTGCAGCCCAGTTTTATCCGTGTCGAAGCGGATGAATTGACCTACCCCATGCACATCATCCTGCGCTATCGCATCGAGCGCGACCTTATCGAAGGCCGCGTTGAGGCCGAGGACATTCCCGCACTTTGGGATGAGGCCATGGCGAAGCTGCTGGACGTCGATACGCGCGGCAACTTCACCAACGGTTGCATGCAGGATGTGCACTGGGGTGAAGGATTGTTCGGATACTTCCCGAGCTACACGCTAGGCGCGATGTACGCGGCGCAATGGTTCGCAGCCATTCGCGCGGCGACGCCTGAGCTTGACGTGCGAATGGCTGCTGGTGATCTTACGCCGGCATTCGATTGGCTGCGCGCAAATATCTGGCAGCAGGGTAGCCGATGGACAACTGCAGAACTGGTGACGCGAGCGACCGGCGGACCATTGGACGCCGGGCATTATCGGCGCCATCTCGAGAGGCGGTATCTGGGCGCATGAACGATATTTTTACGTACTGAGGAATCAAAAATGACCATTGGCGTAGGCGGTAGAACCAAAGCCGAGGCACTCGCAGCGCTGTCACACATGACGGCTGGCGTGCAGCCGATCACAAAGCAGGAATACGCGGCGCGCATTGCGTGTGCGCAGGACTACATGCAGTCCCACGCCATCGCCGCGATGTGGGTGCACGCGGGCACCAACATGACCTATTTCACCGGTACCAAATGGCATCCGAGTGAGCGTATGGTCGGCGCCATTATTCCGGCGAAAGGACCAGTCGAATACATCGCGCCGTACTTTGAGAAAAATACGCTCGACGACTACATGGTGCTCGAAGGCAATGTGAATGTTTGGCATGAGCACGAAAGTCCGTACCAGTTGTTTGTTGACACCCTCAAACACATGGGCATCGCCGCAAACGAAGGCGCGCCCGTGCAGATCGCCGTCAGCGAAGACGCGCCGTTTTTTATCGTCGATGGCATCCTGCAGTTGGCAATTGGCTATCGGTTGATTAACGCGAAGCCGGTAACCGCAAATTGCCGCACCAGAAAATCCGCCGCGGAGATTGCGCTCATGCAACGCGCCAAGGACATGACCCTTGAAGTCCACAAGGCAGCCGCGAGCATTCTGATTGAGGGCATCACTACCACCGAGGTCAACTCGTTTATCAGTGAAGCGCATCGACGGGTCGGCGCGACTGGATCATATTTTTGTATCGTGCTGTTTGGTCCAGCGACAGCATTTCCGCACGGCGTCAAGAATCCGCAAACACTCAAGCGTGGCGATATGGTGCTTATCGATACTGGCTGTCAGATTGAGGGCTACATCTCCGACATTACCCGCACCTATGTTTTCGGCGAGCCCAGCGCGCGCCAGCGGCAGGTGTGGGATGCCGAGAAAACCGCGCAGGCGGCAGCCTTCGCGACCGCACAGCTGGGGGTGGCGTGCAAGGAAGTCGATCTCGCTGCGAGACGCTCGCTTGTCGCCAGCGGATTTGGCCCCGATTACAACCTGCCGGGCCTGCCGCATCGCACCGGTCACGGGATCGGCATGGACATTCACGAATGGCCGTATCTGGTCGGCAGCGACGAGACGCTACTGGCGGAAGGTATGTGCTTCAGTAACGAACCCATGATCTGCGTGCCGGGCGAATTCGGTATACGGCTGGAAGATCATTTCTACATGACCGCCAGCGGCCCGAAATGGTTTACGCTACCGTCGCATTCGGTCGACGATCCGTTCGGCCTGGCGCGGACGGCCTAGCGCGGTCAGATGTACCACGGCGAGCGATTCAATGGCTATTCCCATCTGGGCGGCACGCTGCTCGCGATCGCCGCTGCCACGGTACTCATCATCTACGGCGCGACCAAGGGAGATGTCTGGAAGGTCGTCAGCTTTTCCATCTATGGCGCCACACTGATTGCGCTATTTGGTTTTTCAACGCTTTATCACAGCACGCGCGGCACCGCCAAGCGCGTGTTCAGGAAGTTCGATCACAGTGCCATCTATCTGCTGATCGCCGGGACCTACACGCCGTTCACGCTGGTGACGTTGCGCGGACCGTGGGGTTGGTCACTGTTCGGCGTGGTTTGGGGGTTGGCTATCGTCGGTATTGTTCAGGAATTGACCATTGCCAAGGGCGCCAGATGGATATCATTGGCGATCTACATGGTCATGGGCTGGAGTGCGGTGATTGGGGTGGTGCCAATGATCGAAGTGCTGGGCTGGAAAGGGTTCACCTGGGTTGTAGTGGGCGGCGTCGTTTACACCGCAGGGACCGTGTTTTACATATTCGACGAAAAATACAAGCACTGGCACGGCATCTGGCATTTGTTTGTACTCGCAGGTGCAGCCATTCACTACGCAACGATTTTTATGTATGTCGCTTGACGGGCAACACTAGGCTGCATGACCTATCTCGTCCCCGACTTGCTCGCGAAGGACTTGAACCTGGTGTTTTGCGGCACCGCACCGTCGAGTGCGTCGGCAGCCGCCAAAGCCTACTATGCCAAACCGGG
>JANMZU010000781.1:0-7670 GCA_031383585.1 Betaproteobacteria bacterium | reverse complement strand
GCAGTGTGCCGTTGGCTGCCTGCACGACGAAGCTGAAGCTACCTGCGGTTGTTGGCGTGCCGCTCAAAACACCACTCGTAATGCTCAACGTGAGGCCCGTAGGCACGGTACCGCTGGTCACCGACCAGGCAATGGGTGTCGTGCCGGTGGCAGTGAAGGCGCGGCTGTAGGCCGTGCCGACGACGCCATTTGGCGGGGCAGTGCTGGTGATGGTTGGGGCGGTGCCGCTGCACGCGCTGGCCCCTGCGGGCGAGGTTTGGCCCATCGGGCACGCCGTTTGCGCCGTGGCACCCGATGTCGCAACGAAGAAATTAACACTGGCGAGAATACAAGACGATTGCGCGATCGTCGGCTGGTAACTTCCTGCTGCGCACAGAGTGGCACTGGCGGCGCCCACCAGGCTGACGAAGGAGCCTGCCGGTGCGGCGGTGCAGGAAACGGCACCCGTCGCGTTGCTAAAGGTGCCAAGCGGACACAATGACGCGGCTGCCGCACCTGTGACCGAAACGAAGCTACCGACCGGCGCAAGCGCGCAGACTGCGGCACCTGCGGTGCTACTGAAGGTGCCCGCCAGACAAGAGAGTTGGCTGGTGGCGCCGGTTGTACCGACAAAGGAGCCGGGGCTTGCGAGAGTACAGGGCGAGTTACCCGTGGCTGAGAAACTGCCAACGGTACATGCAACGGTTGCTGGGGTGGCAGTTCCAGACAGCGCAAACTCATAGGTCGTGGGCGCTCCCGTAAATGAATTGGTCACTGACTGTACGAACGGCACTGTCAGTGTAAGCGTCACCAACCCCGCAGCGTCAGTGCCGGCAGTTGCGCGGCTGTACTGAACGTCCACCGTACAGGTGGTCGTTACCATTGGCGCGCTACAGGTCTCGCTCGTAATCGTAAAATTGCCCGCTGTCGAAAGCGCAACGGTTGCGCCGGTAATGATTTGCGGCGAGGCGCTGCCGGCAGTCAAATTCGTAAACATAAGCGTCTGCGTCTGCGGCGTGCCGGCGATGGTATTGAACGCGGAGAGCCCGGTCGGCGGGCTGAAAGAGAACGGCGTGATGTAGGGTAGCGAAAACTCAGAGGTATTGTTGGTGCTCTGGTTAGTCGCCAACATCGACAGATTCTTCTGGAAGAGAGGCGCCGCGAGTACGCTTGGGAATGAGGTGAAGCCCGCGCTGCTGATCGTTACCGGGGCGCTTGTTGCAACAATACTCTCGCCCTGCTCAAGGTCTGGGAAATCCGGCAGGCTACTGGCGTAAAGCTCGAACACATATGTGTCGGCAGTGCTATCCAGTCCAGCAGACACCACCGTTTTATCCGTCGGATGGTTTGGCTGGTATTTCACGCTTACGAAATCAGGATAGTTCTGGCCGCCGTTGGCGCGAAAATCAGAATCGTTCGCGTCATTGAGATCGCGGTTAGAAGTACCGCCGCATTGCAGGTCGATGCCCAAGCCGACGTTACCGAATATCGAGTTATTGCTGATGCGGATGCTGTTGGCGACACCACCCGAAGCGACGGATGTACGCGGCTCGACCGGGCCGCCTTTGAGGGATGCAAAAACGCCACCTTGCGCCGGTGTCTTAACGGCGGAACCACTAAATCGTTTTGCCCCTGACACAGTTGCGTCGGCCGCGGCAATTGGAGAAATGCCAGCGCGAGCAGGGTCACTATTTTCCGGCAGCGGCGGCGCAATAGCTGGCGTGCAGCTCGATTGGTTGATCACAATGCCCTGATCAAGGTTACGCTGAATGATATTGCCCGCAGACGGCTGGCCGATGATGCCACCCACCGAATCCATGATGAAAATACCTTTGCCATTGCCGCACGGATCCGAATTCGGCTTGAGCCCGATCACGTTCATAAGGATGCTGAAATTGGTCGTGTCGAACACCCGGACACCGGAACTGGTGTTGCAGGAAATAACATTGCGGTCTGCAAGCGCGTTACCGCCAATTATGTTCACGGAACCGGTCGTGATAATTCCGTCTGAATTGGCTTTGGGTGTGCCATCGGGCAGCACACCGATGAAATTGCCTGAAATGTTCAACCCCACGCTACCGAACGCACCATAAATGCCCGAGACCGACGTAAACCCGACAATCGAAACGCCTTTGATTTGCACATTGCTGGCGTTCAGCGTGTAGAAACCTGCACCAACAACGGCGCCAGGCTGACCATCAATAACAATTTTGATAATCGCATTGCTGCCCACACTGGCTGTATTTACGGCTGCACCTGACTGTGAGTAACCGTCGATGGTCGTGTTCGAACAGGCGATATTCGGCAACGCCGAAGCCGGCTGGATTACATGTGGACCGACGCCTGTAATCGCGAACTGCACGAGCTTGGTCGGCGCAGCGCAGTTGGCCTGCACATCGATCAGCGCTTGTCTGAGCGATCCGGCGCCGCTGTCATTGGTATTGGTTACGGTCGCCACCAGTGGCGGCGGGACAGCTCCCGTTCCCGAGAGCGAGATCACGGTCGGGCTACTGGCCGCATCGGAGTTGATGGTGATGTCGCCCGTTAACGCTCCCGCAGCATTAGGCGCAAAGATGAGGTTCAGTACACAAGACTGTGTTGGCAGGATGCTGATGGGCCCGCCGACTGCATTAGGTGTGCCGATCGTGTCTATCGAGCCGAAGCCACAATAGTGCGCGGCATTCGGTGGGCCACTGCTGGTGGTATCAGGGAAGACACTCGGGTTGCCGTGGGTGATGCTACTGAGTGTGAGCGTCGCGCTTCCGGTATTAGTAATTGTGATTGCCTGCACGGAACTCGATGCACCGATATTGGTAGTTGGGAATGTCGTGGTGCCAGTGACCGAGATGGCAGGGGTCGTTAATAGTGGAGTTACGCTATTGGACGCGGCCGACGACGGCCCCGTACCGACACTGTTGGTCGCGGTGACCGTGAATGTATAGGACGTTCCATTGCTCAAGCCCAGCACGGTAATTGGCGAACCCGGTCCCGCTCCGGTTATGCCGCCGGGACTGGAGGTTGCCGTGTATCCGGTAACTGGCGAGCCGCCATCGCTGGCTGGCGCGGCGAAGGTTACGGTTGCGTCAGTATTGCCTGCGGTTGCCGAACCGATGGTTGGGGCACCCGGAACAGTCGACGCCGCTACGACATTGATCGAGACGTATCCACCGCTGAAATTCTCGTATACCTCTGTGCTTGAAACAAAATTGCTGCCAACCGATGCACTGGTAATCACGCCCGTACTCTTGACGTCAAATGTGAGCGTACAGGTGCCACTCGGTGCCAGGGTGCCCCCAGTTAAATTTACTTGAGTCGCACTTGTGGCTGGCGTGAACGTGCCCCCGCACGTGTTCGTTGCATTCGGTGTTGGCGCAACCGCAAGACCGGTGCCAATGAATGACGAGATGACGAGGCCGGTGAGTGGCGTCGACGGATTCGGATTGCTAAATGTGACGGTGACAGTCGAAATGCCTGTCGTCACAGTAATGCTCGCCAGCGACACCGTCGTGACGACGTTCGGCGCTGCGGTCACGGTACCTAAGCCTTTGGTTGGCACTGTCAGTGTCGAATTGCCGCCGCCGGAACTCGTGACGGTAAAAGTGCCAGTCACAGGACCGGGCACCGTCGGGGTGAAATCGAGCGTCGGCCCGCAGACTGATCCGGGATTCAACACTGGTGCCGTTGCCAAGAACGGCATTGCACATCCGCCTGCGCTGCCAGCGAAAGGCGGCGTCGCACTGTAACCCGTGAGTGTGACTGGTGCGCCGCCTACGTTCATGATCGCTGCACCAATTGCGGTCGTTTTGCTAACTGTTGTAGGGCCGGGTACATCAAGAACTGGTGCGTAGATGGCGAGGTATCCACCGGCGGGTGAAACCGTAATACCCGTTAGCGAAACGTTTGTGGAGAACCCTGCAATGGTTACGTTGAGCGATCCGGACTTCGCGCCTACCGGATAAGTAAATGGGCGGAACTGGATCGTGATGGTACAAGTCGATCCGCTGGCTACGCCGGATGAACAGGTGTTCGCTGTGATGACGAAGTCGCCGTGATCACCAGACACGAAAATTTGCGTGTTTCCCGCAGATGTGGTCGACCCGGAGCTATTGGTGACGGTCACAACTTGCGAATTGGTAAGGCCGTACTCCGTGTTCGCGAACGGGATGGTTGTCGGCGCGGCTGTTACGCCGGGTGCAGCAGGTGTAACACTATTGGATGCTCCCGAGGCTGGCCCGGTGCCGACCGCGTTGGTCGCGGTGACGGTGAAGGTGTAAGGCGTGCCGTTGGTCAGACCGGACACATTGAGTGGCGAAGACAGACCAGTCGCAGTAAGGCCGCCGGGATTGGAGGTTGCGGTGTAGCCGGTAATTGGCGAGCCGCCGTCGCTGCCTGGTGGCGTGAACGACACCGTTGCCGAGGCATTGCCAGCAGTTGCGCTTCCTATCGTTGGGGCGCCTGGCGACGTGGGCGCCGCCGTTGGCGTAACGCTGTTGGAGGCTGCCGACGGCGGGCTGGTACCAATGGCGTTCGTGGCGGTGACAGTAAAGGTGTAGGACGTGCCGTTGGTCAGGCCAGAGACGGTGACCGGTGAGGTCGCGCTAGAACCGGTCAAGCCACCGGGAGTAGACGTGGCCGTGTAGCTGGTGATGACAGAGCCGTTGTTGGCCGGGGCAATAAAGCTGACGCTCGCGCTGGCATTTCCAGCCGTGGCGGCACCAATCGTCGGCGCGCTTGGCGCACCGGCTGGTGTGACGCTGTTGGACGCAGCAGACGCGGGCCCAGCCCCTGCGGCGTTGTTGGCAACGACGGTAAATGTATAGGCGGTGCCGTTAGTCAGCCCACCGACAACGACTGGTGATGTGGGAGAAGAGTTCGTCAGGCCTCCGGGGCTGGATGTGACGTTATAGCTCAGCGGCAAACCACCATCGCTCGCAGGCGGTGTAAACGCCACGGTCGCATTGGCATTGCCCGCGACTGCTGTGCCAATGGTGGGCGCACCTGGCGCAGTAGCGGTAACCGGGCCGCCAATGAAGTTGCCAAGGGCATTGGCATTATTGCCGACCGTGATCTGGCCGACTATCGTGTCGGTTGAGGTGTCGATGACGGCCATCGTGCCATTGCCATTGACCACATAAACGCGCGAGCCAGAAGGGTTCACCGTCGCACCGCGCGGATTGCCGCCTGTCACGATCGTGGCAACGACCATGTTTGTGCTGGTATCAATCACCGAAACGGTACCACCGCCATTGCTGTTTGGCACATACACGCGGGTACCTGCCGGATTGACTGCGACTCCATAAGGGGTGGTGCCCACCGTGACAGTCGCGACAACAGCGGGCGTGGACGTGTTGATGACGGAAACGCTGCTGCCGTTGATATTTGATACGTACGCAAACGTACCGGCGGCGTTAAACGAAACG
Organism: Betaproteobacteria bacterium; assembly: GCA_031383585.1. GTDB lineage: Bacteria > Pseudomonadota > Gammaproteobacteria > Burkholderiales > Usitatibacteraceae > UKL13-2. Next base: position 2,271 of record JANMZU010000781.1, on the reverse strand, counting down.
TTTTGTGGACTGTTGCCGACGGCAAAGGTCGTCAACACTGTGTTGGTGGCTGTGTCCAACACGCTGATTGTGTTGCCGGAGTTGTTGGCGACGTATACGCGCGTGCCAGCGGGGTTGACGGCGACGCCTTGCGGCCCCATTCCCACCGAAACCGTGGCGACAGTCGTGTGATTGAGTAGATTGACTACTGACAACGTATTCGCAAACAGATTCGCAACGTATGCCCGGCTCCCGTCCGGACTGACGGCGATGCCTTGCGGGGCGTTGCCAACGGCAAAAGTCGTGACCACGGTATTGTTGGCCGTATTGATCACGGTAACGTTATTGCCGTTGCGATTAGCCACATAAGCCCGGGTGCCGGCCTGATTGATGGCAATGCCCGCAGGGCTATTGCCGCCGGCGATAGTCGCGACGACGGTATTTTTACTGATGTCGACGACCGAGATGTTGTTGCCGCTGAAATTGGGAACATAGGCGTAGAGCGGTGCAGCGGGTGCCGTGGGCGTGACCGCATTGGATGGCGCAGATGCGGGGCCGACGCCAGTACCGTTAGTGGCCGCGACCGTGAAGGTGTAGGTTGTTCCTGCCGTTAGCCCACCAATCGTGATCGGTGATGACAGACCGGTAGCCGTCAAACCACCGGGTGACGCGGTAACGGTATAGCTGCTAATTGCGCTGCCGTTACTGGCGGCGGCACCAAAAGACACACTGGCACTTCCCGCGTCGGCGATTGCAGTCACGGTACTCGGTGCACCGGGCACACCGAACGGTGTGACGCTATTGGAGGCGGCGGAGGGAGGGCTGGAACCGATGGCATTGGTAGCAGTGACGGTAAAGGTATATGCGGTGCCGTTCACCAGGCCATTGATGACGTGGCTTAAGCCTGTGGTACCGGCATTGGTGTCGACGCCGCCCGCTGGATTGGAGACAACGGTGTAGCCGGTGATGGGTGAGCCGCCATCGGATCCGGGGGCGGTGAAGGTGACCGTGGCCTGACCGGTGCCGGCAGTAGCGGTGCCGATAGTGGGAGCGCCGGGGGCGGTGGCACTTGACGCTGCCACTGGCACAAGACTCTGCGTCGTCGTGTTGTTGCCGAGCTGCCCCAAGCTGTTGAGTCCCCAGCATTGCGCGCCGCCGCTGGCCACTGCGCAACTGTGGTTGATGCCCGCCGACACTGCAATGACGCCACTGACGAGGCCGGTCACTTGTACCGGAATCAGACTTTGCGTGGTGCTATTGTTTCCGAGGCGACCATTGGCGTTGTCGCCCCAGCATTGCGCGCCGCCGCTGATAACTGCGCAACTATGCGCGTTACCTGCCGACAGCGACGTAACACCGCTGCTCAGGCCCAACACCTGAACGGGAATCAGGCTTTCCGTGGTGCTATTGATTCCGAGCTGGCCACTACCGTTCACGCCCCAGCATTGCGCCCCGGCATTGACCATCGCACAACTATGGCCACCACCGGCCGATACCGCCGAGACGCCACCGGTCAGTCCAGTCACCTGCACTGGCACCAGGCTATTCACCAGGCTGTTATTGCCGAGTCGACCATTGGCGTTTGAGCCCCAACACTGCGCGCCGCCATTGACCACTGCACAACTGTGAACACTGCCTGCAGATATGGCTGTGACGCCGCTGGTCAGGCCGAGCACCTGTACCGGCACGTTAGTATCCGTCGTACTGTTGTTGCCAAGCTGGCCGGCGATGTTATAGCCCCAGCAGCGTGCCGCGCCACTGACCACGGCGCACGTATGGTAGCTGCCCGCCCATAGTGCAGTAACGCCGGTGGCGAGGCCGGTTACTGGCGCGGGCACCAGACTGTCTGTAACGCTGCCGATACCGAGCTGGCCGTAGTCGTTTCTTCCCCAGCACTGGACGCCACCGGAGACCAGCGCGCAACTGTGGCCAAGACCCGCCGATACCGCCATCACGCCACCGGTAAGGCCCAACACCTGTACCGGCACATTGCTGCCCACGGTGCTGTTATTTCCCAGCTGGCCGTTACTGTTGCTACCCCAGCATTGCGCGGCACCCGCGACCACCGAACAACTGTGGCTGTTGCCGGAACTAATGATTGCCGGTGGCGGTGGAACGCCGATTGGCGTTACTGGCGCCGTTGATCCAGATGGCGCACTGGTACCGATGGCATTTGTGGCGGTCACGGTAAAGGTATATGACGTGCCGTTGACCAGACCATTGATGATGTGACTTAGCCCGGTGGTGCCGGCACTGGTGTCAATGCCACCAGCCGGCGTGGAAGTAACGGTA
>JANMZU010000704.1:0-2172 GCA_031383585.1 Betaproteobacteria bacterium | reverse complement strand
CGTTCGCGCATCAGCATGTCATCGCAGGTGATGTACGGCTCGCATTCGGCGCCATTGATGATCAGCGTGTCGATTCCACCTTGGCGGTCCGCGTCCAGCTTCAAATGACTTGGAAAGGTGGCGCCACCCAAACCGACAACGCCTGAATCGCGAAGGTAATCACGAATTCCTCGCGCCGACGCTTGCTCATAGTCAAATGCTTGGCAGTCCATCCATTCATTGCGTCCGTCCGCTTGAATGACCACGCACAGCGATGACAAGCCAGACGGATGCGGCATACGGCGCAATTCAATTGCGACCACGGTGCCGGAAGTTGACGCGTGGACAGCGGAAGACACATCGCCATCGGCGTCGCCAATACGCTGGCCGCAGAGAATGCGCTGGCCAACGGTTACGACCGGGCGCGGGGTACCACCAATGCTTTGGTGCAAGGGAATGACCAGCTCAGTTGGTGCTGGTGATACGCCGATAGAAAGGCGTGTAGAACTGTCTTTGTGGTAGTCAGGTTTAACGCCGCCGTTGAAACGAAACAATTGTTGCAGTTGGGCGATCATGACGCTACCGACACAGGATGAAGCGGGACGACCGGATATTTCCACTTCCATGTCTCGACCGTCTCGTGCAGTGCTTCCATGGTGATGCAATCGACCGGGCAGGGCGGTAGGCAGAGTTCGCAGCCGGTACATTGCTCGGCAATGATGGTGTGCATTTGTTTCGCTGCTCCGACAATCGCATCGACGGGACAGGCTTGAATACACAATGTGCAGCCGATACAGGTTTGCTAATCAATGATGGCGACGGCTTTGGGCTTCTCGATCCCGTGTTCGGCCGATAGTGGTTTGAATTCGCGACCCAACAGGTCAGCCAGTTTGCGGATCCCTTCTTCACCACCCGGCGGGCACTGATTGATTTCCGCCTCGCCGCGTGCGATGGCGGTAGCATAAGGCTTACAGCCCGGATAGCTGCACTGACCGCATTGCGTTTGCGGCAAGATTGCATCAATTTTATCGACCAGCGGATCGCCTTCGACGCGAAAGCGCACTGCGGCATAACCCAGTGCCGCGCCAAGCACGATTGCCCCAAGAGACATCACGAGGATCGCTTCAAGCATGGCTACTTGTATTTGTCGAGGCCGCTAAAGCCCATGAATGCCAAGCTAATCAGGCCGGCAGTGACCATCGCAATCGCGGTGCCGCGAAAATGAACCGGAACGTCGGCGCCCTCGAGTCGCTCACGCATCGCGGCGAAGAGAATCAGCGCCATGGAAAATCCGACCGCACTGCCGAAGCCGAACAGCAAGGACTCGACAAAGTTGTACTTGAGCGTGACGTTGAGCAATGGCACACCGAGCACGGCGCAATTGGTGGTAATCAGTGGCAAATAAATGCCCAGGACTTGGTGCAGCAAAGGACTCACTTTCTGAATCACCAATTCGGTGAGCTGCACGATGGCGGCAATCGTCACGATGAACGACAGCGTGCGCAGATATTCGAGGCCGTTGGGTTGTAATAGCCAGCGATCAATCACAAAGCTACTACCACAAGCTACAGTCAACACAAAGGTCGTTGCCGCGCCCATGCCGAGCGCAGTTTCGAGCTTCTTCGAGACACCCATGAACGGACACAATCCGAGTATCCGCACGAACACGACGTTGTTGACGAGGACTGCACCGAGGACAACGAAGAAATATCCGGTCATGATCGAAAGGTCTTAGTCTTGCCGACGAATATTCAGGGGAATGGTCTTCGAATTATCGGCGTAGGTAGCAAGATCGACAACGCTTGCGGTTCCGCTGTTCATGTGTTCTGATTGATTTTGCGCACGCAGTCGCGCACGATGCCCGGACCGCTATAGATCAAACCACTATAAATCTGTACCAGTGCCGCGCCGGCATTGATCTTTGCAACCGCGTCTTCACCATTCAAGATGCCGCCGACACCAATGACAGGCACCTCCCCGGCCAGTTCAGTCGCTAGCGCTCGGATCACCTCGGTTGACTTCTCGCGTAGCGGGGCGCCAGAGAGCCCGCCCGATTCTTTGGCGAACGGTGATGCTTCGACACCCTCGCGACTCAAGGTGGTATTGGTCGCGATAACAGCGTCCATTTGATGACGTTTTAGTGCGTCACAAATGTGCGCAATTTGCTGCTCGTCGAGGTCCGGTGCAATTTTT
>JANMZU010000874.1:0-9193 GCA_031383585.1 Betaproteobacteria bacterium | reverse complement strand
TCGAAATAGTCGTACTCAATCGCATAGCCCGGGCGCAGGATGTGCACGTCCTCAAGGCCAGGAATGGTTCTGACGAGGTTCAACTGCACATCAAATGGCAGCGATGTGGAAATCCCGTTGGGATAAAACTCGTTGGTGGTTAGCCCTTCAGGCTCCAGAAATATCTGATGACTGGATTTGTCTGAAAAGCGATGAATTTTGTCTTCAATCGACGGGCAGTAGCGAGGACCAACTCCCTCTATAACGCCCGTGAACATTGGGGACCGGTCAAGGCCAGCACGAATTGCATCGTGTGTTTTTTCATTTGTATGGGTGATCCAGCAGCTAACTTGCTGAGGATGCATTTCGCGCTTGCCCATGTACGAGAAAATTGGAGCGGGATTGTCTCCGGCCTGCTCGGTGCACTTGGAAAAGTCTATGCTGCGCCCATCGAGTCTCGGTGGTGTGCCCGTTTTGAGGCGCCCTACCGGGAGACTCAATTCGCGCAGACGTGAGGAAAGCGTCAGTGCCGGTGCGTCACCCGCCCGGCCCCCAGCGTAGTTTTGCAGACCTACATGGATCTTGCCTGCCAGGAAGGTACCGGCAGTCAACACCACTGTCTTCGCATTAAAGCGTATCCCTACCTGGGTAACGGCGCCAGTCACACATGGCGCGCCATTGTTTTCTCCCAGAATTAGATCATCCACGGCTTGCTGAAACAGCCAAAGATTTGGCTGATTTTCAAGGCGGGAGCGAATGGCGGCGCGGTACAGCGCGCGATCTGCTTGCGCGCGCGTCGCACGCACAGCAGGCCCTTTGCTGGCGTTCAGCGTACGAAACTGAATCCCCGCTTCATCGGTGGCGATGGCCATCGCGCCGCCCATGGCGTCGATCTCTTTGACGAGATGACCTTTGCCGATGCCGCCGATCGACGGATTGCAGGACATTTGCCCGAGCGTTTCAATGGCATGCGTGAGTAACAATGTCTTGCTGCCCGATCGGGCGCTGGCGAGCGCTGCCTCGGTGCCGGCATGGCCGCCACCAATCACTATGACATCGAATTTAGTCGGAAAATCCATGGCTTGAAACAAAGCGTGCGCTTCGGGGGCAGGACGCGAATTTTATGCCATCGCGACCGAAATGGCTATCGAAAAAGCGCTTTGAATTAACCACTTGGCGCAGGCAGTGCGGGGAAACTCGACACGAATAGCTTTACCGCGCGCTTCTGGACAACGTGTTTTGATGACTTGCTCATTTCCCGATGCAGAAGTTGCCGAAAATCTCACCCAGTAGATCGTCAGCCGTAAACTCGCCCGTAATGCGCGACAACGCCCGCTGTGCTAGCCGCAACTCTTCGGCAAACAGCTCGTCGTGGCCATGCGCCGTTGCTGCCGCGTCCGTGTGCGCGGACGCCTCAGACAAGGCTTGCAGGTGCCTTTCGCGCGCGAGAAAAGCGCCCTCGCTTCCTGGCTGCCAACCCGCCAGCTTCAACAACTGTCCGCGCAACTCATCAATGCCTTGCCCGGTCTTGGCTGATACCTGGATTAACTCAACCCCCTCACCCACTGTTTCACGTGGAACATTGGCGTTGGCGTTGGCGTTGGCGTTGGCGTTGGCCAGCAAGTCAATCTTATTGCGTACGCGAATGACAGCGAGACGCTCAGGCAGCCGCCCAAGTAAATCAACCTCCTCGCTTCCTTCTGGTGCGTCGGCTACCGTGATGTATAAGGCGGCTCGCGCGTTTTCGATGGCACTCCAGGTCCGCGCGATACCAATTCGTTCGACCTCGTCCTCTGTTGCCCTTAGCCCGGCGGTATCTATAAGATGTACCGGGACCCCCTCCAGCAGGATGCTGGCGCGGACATGATCACGCGTCGTCCCGGCGATCGGCGTGACAATAGCAATGTCATCGCCTGCTAGGCGATTGAGCAGGCTGGATTTGCCGACATTTGGGCGGCCAATCAACACAACCGTAATGCCTTCACGAAGAACCGCACCCTGCTTGGCCTTCCGGGCCAAATCGACCTGCAGGGCGCGTATTTCCTTGAGCTTCATTTGCTGCGCCGCACGGTCTGCCGGGTCTATTTCCTCCTCAGGAAAGTCGATACAAGCCTCCACGTGCACACGCAGGTCGGTCAGTCTGCGCGTCAGCGCATGAACACACGCGGAGAACTCGCCGGTCAATGTGCGGGCCGCCGACTTTGCGGCCTCCTCTGAGCCCGCCCCGATGAGGTCGGCAACACCTTCGGCTTGCGCCAAATCCAGTCGGTCGTTCAAAAAAGCACGCTCTGTAAATTCCCCGGGCTTTGCGATCCTGCAGCCTAGCTCCAGGCAGCGCCGTAGCAGAAGCTGCATGACCGCAGGACCACCATGCCCCTGCAACTCCAGCACATCTTCACCCGTGTACGAGTGCGGGCCAGGAAAATAAAGAACGATGCCCTCGTCGATCACATTCCCGCCTGCGTCACGAAATCGCGCAAGCGTTGCCACCCTCGGCTTGAGGGGCTCGGAAGTCGCGATCACACCACCAACAATCGCTTGGATGCCGTCGCCTGAAACACGCACCACGCCAATTCCTCCGTGACCTGGCGCGGTCGCAATTGCGGCGATTAATGGTTTCGGCGTGTGTACTTCGGCGACTTTAATAGGCATTGAATGTTCCACGTGGAACGTTTTGAACGATAGGCGGCAAATGTAGCATGGCCAAAATGACAAAAGCCGCTAACTTTGTCAGCGGCTTTTGCTTGGCCCGATAAGCAGCCCTACTGCAGAAACGACTATTTCTTCGCTGCTGCCTTAATCTTGTCAGGACTGAAAGTTTTATTGATGTACCACTGCTGGCAAATTCCCAGAATATTCTGCATCGTCCAGTAAAGCACCAACCCAGAGGGAAAGAAGAAGAACATGACCGAGAACACCAGCGGCAGAATAAGCATTACCTTCGCTTGTATCGGATCCGGTGGCGCCGGGTTCATTTTCGTCTGAATGAACATGGAGGCGCCCATGATCACCGGCAAAATATAGTACGGATCTGGCGTCGAAAGGTCTTTGATCCAGCCAATCCAGGGTGTATTGCGCAACTCAACCGCGCCCAACAACACCCAGTAAAGCGCAATAAAGAAGGGGATTTGAATCACGATAGGCAAACAACCACCAAGTGGATTCACCTTTTCCGTCTTGTAAAGCTCCATCATCGCCTGGTTCATCTTGAGCTTGTCGTCTCCATAACGCGCCTTCATCGCCTCGACCTTGGGCGCGATGGTTTTCATGTGGGCGATCGATTTGCCGGCCTTTTGATTCAGCGGGAAGAAAACGATCTTCAATAGAATCGTGAATAGGATAATGGTCCAACCCCAATTGCCGACGAGCTCGTTGATAAACGACAAGACTGCGAACATCGGGCTGGCCAGGACCGTCAACCAGCCATAATCAACAACCAGATCGAGGCCTGGTGCAAGCGTTTTCAGCGTGCCCTGCTCTTGCGGGCCAACATAGAGCGGCATCGAAATTGAGCCCGTCTCACCGATATTGACGCCGATAACTGGGACGATGACCCCCGCTGAGTACAGTGTGTCGGTTACCTTCTTGGTAAAGAACTCGCGCTTTACGTTACCCGCCGGCAACCAAGCCGAAACAAAATAGTGTTGCACCATCGCTACCCAACCATCCGAGGCCTCTTTGACGAAGTCCTGCTTGTTCTTGTCGATCTCTGAAAAGCTGACTTTCTGATACTTCTTCAGGTCCGTATAGACAGCGGGGCCAGTAAAGGTCACGACGCCAGTGAACGGGTTGTTGCCGGTGCTTTCACCCTCGGGCGGATTACCGTCACGCAAAAACTGAAAGTACGCTTTTGGTAGTACCGGCGCGCCGGTATCATTCTTGATGTCGTAGCGAACGTCAATCAAATAGCTGCCGCGCTTGAAGGTATAGGTCTTAACTACCGACACCCCGGGGGCGTCATTGTTTGTCAGCTTGACCTCTAGCGTTTCACTACCGCCAAGCTCAAACTTGTCGCCGCTCGCTGTCCATGTCGCGGTGTGGTTCGGTAGGTTCGTCCCCAACAGACCTGATTGAGCGATGAAGTATGCGCCCGCTTTGTCCTGCATCAGGTTGAACTTGCGGGTCGCGTCACCATGTGCCGCATGCTTGAGCAACGTAACTGACCTGATGTCGCCCCCCTGCGTATCCAGCTCCAGAGCGAGAAGGTCGGTGTTTACCGAAATGCGTTTTGCAGACTTGGGTTCACTGGCAGAGCTGCTGGGCATTGTGGCTGCGGTCGGCACACCACTGGTTGCCGCGGCCGACGCGCTCGAAACCGGCGGTGCGATCTTGTCGGTGCTACCGCTTTTTGGCACGGCCTCCGCCTGAGACTGCGACGTCGCTTGCAAAACGGTCGGCGGCTTGCCGTGTTTGTTCCACGCCTCCCATAGCATCAATCCGGAAAACGTAAAAACGATCAGCGCAATAAGTCGTTGCGTATCCATAAGCTCATCTAGTAATTAATTGTGGGTTGACTGGCTAAAAACGGCGCGCGCACCGCGGGTCGTCAGGGTACCGGATCATACCCGCCCGCACACCATGGATGACATCGCAATATTCGCCCCGTGGCTAGGTAGACACCTTTTACCGCGCCATGTTTTGTCAGGGCATCTGCAGCATAGTGCGAACACGTCGGTGTAAATCGGCATTGCGTCCCAAAATACGGACTGAACACATACTGATAGATTCGCACAAACGCCAACAAGCCGCGCGCTGCGATGGACATTTTGGGCTCGTTAACCATTGGACGAAGCGTTGGCACTGGTTGGCCGTCCAAAACGCAGCAAAATGTCAGCAAAAAGCTGTTTGACCGTCAGACGAAGTTGCCCCCGAACCGGCTTTCCCATAACTCCGGAGCCTGGCGGCCCCTTGGGTCGACCTTGTAGCGTCACAAGCAAATCAACCGGCAAGCGGCGGAAGGGGTCTAGTCGAAACGACTCACGTAACACGCGTTTTACGCGGTTACGATCTATTGCACGCTTTAGAATCCGCTTGGGTACAGCAATAGCTAACCGACCGCTGCCGAATTTATTCTCGTTGAGCTTGACGACCAGATTCGCTCTAGCCAGGCGCGCCCCACCCTGCAGCAAGACCACTACATCACGTTTGACGAGCCGATGCTGATGACGGAAGGCGCCGCGCGTGGGCACCTCACTGCGCAATGGCAGCTTGCCCCCTTGCGCCCGCCCGTCGCCGGCGACGTTTTGCAAGGCGCTATTGCTTTATACAGCGATACGCGCACGGCCTTTGGCGCGGCGGGCATTGATTACCCCTCTGCCGCCTACGGTCTTCATGCGAACCCTAAAGCCATGGGTTTTTTTGCGGCGGGCTACGGAAGGTTGGTAGGTACGTTTCATAATTACTCTCGACTTAAAAATCTGTACAAAGAAAATTTTTTGCTACCGGCGCGCGATTAGCAAGCGGAACTCAGCATTGTCTTGTTTTTTCTGTTGCCCGTCAAGATGTTATACCTTGTTGCGCCCGCTCACGGGGCTAACTTCCACCACGTTTTACCCCGCCTCCCATAACTTACTCCGGCGCACTTTCGCCTCTTCTGGTACCCGCCACCTTGTGGATAAGTTACTCCGAAGAGAGTAAAATCCTCATTCGGTTTTTTACAAAGTGCTGTCGTCCTTGGTGAGCTGCTGTTTTCCGCAAAAATCACCCGACCACACAATGCCAGCTTTTCGCCTTTAGTCCGGCTCTGCCTTTTCTGCGTCTTCCACACCTAAATAGATTGGCCACACAGTCCATGCACCCGTTTTGGCTTTCTTGTGTCGAAGACTTCAAAAATGAATTATCCCAACACCAGTTCAGTACCTGGATCAAGCCGCTGAGCTTTCTGCAGGATGGCGACACTTTTACGCTTCTCGCTCCCAATCGGTTTGTATTGCAGTGGGCCAAAGACCGCGTACTGACCCGCATAGAAAAGGCCGGCGAAAAATATTTTGGTCGCCCTTGTTCAATCGAGCTCGCTCTCGCCGACGGTGAAGAGACATTGGCAGCAGACACTATTTCAGTAGGTGGTGAGAGAACACCGGACCTGAATTCACACTCGAATGCTCGCGTTTCAGCGACACTCGATCGTCCAGATTCAGCCAGCAATTCTCCGGCGAATACCACTAATCGACAAGCTGGGCATCGAATTAACCCAGCCTTCACCTTTGCCAGTTTTATTGGCGGCAAGGCAAACCAATTAGCCCGCGCTGCCGCTTTTCAAGTTGGTCAAAACCCCGGACAAGCCTATAACCCCTTGTTCGTATATGGTGCTACCGGCCTCGGCAAAACGCATTTGGTGCAGGCCATCGGCAACCAACTACTTGAACAAAATCCTACTGCCAACATCCGCTACATTCATGCCGAGCGTTTCGTCACTGACGTTGTGCAGGCCTACCAGCACAAAGCGTTTGACGCCTTTAAACGCTCCTATCACACGCTTGATTTACTATTGATCGATGATATTCAGTTCTTTGGTGGCAAGTCGCGCACGCAAGAAGAGTTTTTTTATGCCTTCAACGCACTAATCGAGGGCGGCAAACAGGTGGTCATTACCAGCGATCGCTTTCCAAAAGAAATCGCCAATATTGACGACCGCCTCATTTCGCGTTTCGGCTGGGGCCTGACCGTCTCTGTGGAGCCACCAGAACTCGAGATGCGCGTTGCTATCCTGCTAAAAAAAGCCGAAAGCGAAGAAATCAGTCTTGATGAAGAAGTCGCTTTTTTTATAGCCAAACACATTCGCTCAAATGTACGCGAGCTGGAAGGTGGCCTAAAACGCGTATTGGCTTTTTCCCGCTTCAATAACGTCGCCATCACCGTACCTGCTGCAAAAGAAGCTCTTAAAGATCTCCTGGCTGTATTAAACCGCCAAATATCGATCGATAACATTCAAAAGACCGTAGCCGACTACTACAAGATAAAAGTCTCGGAGATGTATTCTAAAAAACGCGTGCGTTCTCTCGCTCGCCCCCGCCAGGTCGCTATGGCACTGGCAAAGGAACTAACCCCAATGTCGCTACCCGAGATCGGCGAAGCTTTCGGCGGCCGTGATCACACAACTGTCCTACATGCCTGCCGCAAAGTTCGCGAGCTTGTAGAAGCGGACCAAATGATTGCACGCGACCATTCCCTGCTGTTGCAGATACTTCGCGGATAGCAAAGATTCTAAACCCCGAATAACCAACTGTAACTCTCAGAGATAACAACCGAATGAAATGTGGATAACTTAGCCAAAGCCTTTCATTCTTAAAAATTGGCCACTTTACCCACATCAACCCACAGCTAATCTTACACTTCTACTTAGATTTAAATTGACATAAGTAATTGAATCAAAGCGAAAAAAGTATCTTTAGCGAGAAGTCCGGCTTCCTTATCTATTACTACTAGGTCTACTTATCATGTTTACAATAAAAGCTAAGAATAGTACTTTGCTTGGTCCGCTGCAGCTTGTTACCGGCATCGTTGAACGCCGACACACCTTGCCAATTCTTTCCAACGTACTCGTGGAAGTAACAGATCACAACGTCACTTTTCTGGCCACCGACCTCGAAGTACAAATCAGAGCCACCGCAAAACTCGATACAGCGCATAAACCGGGTAGCCTCACTGTAGCGGCAAAAAAACTTCAAGACATCCTTCGCGCATTACCACCAGACGCAGATACCGCACTCGAAACCAAGGAAAGCCGCCTGACTGTCAAAGCAGGCAAAATCAGCTTTGCCTTGCAGACACTAGCCGCCACAGATTTCCCTAAGATTGCAGAGGCAAAAGACGCAGCAACAGAATTCAATCTTCCGCAGAAAGAGTTCAAACGCGTGTTGGGCCTGGTTCAATTTGCGATGGCAGTACAAGATATACGTTACTACCTCAACGGCGTCCTGCTTTCAACCGACGGAGATACGCTTCGTCTTGTGGCGACGGATGGCCACCGGCTCTCGATGGCGAGTTACAAACTGCCCGAACCGGTAGGCAAGATCGACGCAATACTGCCCCGCAAAACGGTACTTGAACTCATCAAGCTACTTGATGAAAGTGACGACCCGATCCACCTGAGGGTGCACCAAAACCAGGTGAAGTTCACCTTTGCCGGCATCGAAATTGTCAGCAAAATTGTAGAAGGCAAATTTCCTGACTACACCAAAGTCATTCCAAGCGGCTACACCAACCACCTAACGCTTAATCGACACGAATTACTAGGCGCATTGCAGCGCGCATCAATATTGTCCAACGACAAGATTCGCGGAGTGAGGCTTGTATTTACCAAAGACTCACTGTCGATCATTTGTAGCAACAACGAAAATGAAGAAGCAGAAGAGCACGTACCGATCGCCTATGAAAGAGAAGCAATGGATATTGCCTTCAACATCGCATATCTCCTTGACGTTCTCAACCACCTGCACAACGAAAATATCATGGTTTCGCTAGGCGAAGCCAATATGTCAAGCGCACTCATTACACAGCCCGGGGGCGAAGACTTCAAATACGTCGTGATGCCAATGCGAATTTAACTGCGCCACAATACACAGACCAACACAAGCTCCGTACCAGGAGCAGCATTTCACCTAATAACGAAACTAGGCTCCAGAAAATAAATGTCTGATCTACCAAGAGACCCGAAAGCATACGATTCCGACTCCATCAAAATACTTAAAGGTCTGGAAGCCGTCCGCAAGCGCCCAGGTATGTACATCGGCGACACGTCTGATGGTTCTGGTCTGCATCACATGGTATTTGAAGTCGTCGATAACGCGATTGACGAAGCATTAGCCAAGTATTGCGACGATATCAAGATAACCATCCACACCGACAACTCCATTTCCGTCACCGACAATGGACGTGGTATTCCAACAGGCATCAAAGAGGACGACGAATTCAAACGGTCAGCGGCAGAAATAGTTATGACCGAGCTGCATGCAGGCGGAAAATTTGATGCCAACTCATACAAAGTTTCCGGTGGCTTGCACGGCGTAGGCGTATCGGTCGTAAATGCCCTTTCAGAATGGCTAAAGCTACGCATCTGGCGCGACGGTAAAGTCCATCAGATGGAGTTTCGCCACGGTGATCGCGTCGCACCATTGGCCATCACGGGCAATACTGAAAAGCGTGGTACTGAAGTGCATTTCATGGCAGCAAAGGAAACATTTACCCACATCGAATTTCATTATGAAATTCTGGC
>JANMZU010000659.1:0-2014 GCA_031383585.1 Betaproteobacteria bacterium | reverse complement strand
GGATCTTCGAGGGCTTCGATACGATTTACTCTGATACCAGTTGCTTTTTCAAAGTTGGCATAGAGCGCTTCGTCGGTCTGGTAGTGCCGCGAAGAGTAAAGATTGACCACCGGTTGCTGGGCGCAAGCGAGTGGTGAAGCGAGTACTGCGACCAAGCCGACTGCACTGGCGGCAAGCCACGCAAAATTTACCTGTTTCATTTTCAAATCCTTCCGATATGGAGAAAACGCGGACCGTGTTTTTTCAGAAAGTCCGACTCGGCAATCTTAATGCGAATTATTCTTATTTGTCAATGCATTTCCCGGACCTGCGTTGGGATATAATCAAAACTATGTCGCACTACCTTGAAATCAATGGTGTTTCTTTCGCGTATCCAGATGGCACCAGCGTTTGCCAGGATCTTTCATTCAGCGTTGAAGAAGGTGAGATTGGCTGCCTGTTAGGACCTAGTGGCTGCGGTAAGACTACCGTGTTACGTCTGATTGCCGGATTTGAGCGGCCGTCTTCGGGGGATATCCGTATTCGCCAAAAATTACTGGCAGATACCCAATTTTGCATGCCACCAGAGCAGCGCCGCATCGGCCTGGTTTTTCAGGATTACGCGCTGTTCCCGCATTTGACGGTGGCAAATAATGTGTCTTTCGGTCTGCGTCACCTGAGCGCAAGTGCCGCCGCCGCATGCACCCGAGACATGCTGGAAATGGTGCGCTTGACAGCCGAAGCGCAGAAATACCCCCATGAAATTTCCGGTGGCCAACGACAACGCGTCGCACTGGCGCGGGCGCTTGCCCCAAAACCGGATCTATTGTTACTGGACGAGCCGTTTTCCAATCTTGACGTCGAACTGCGCGAAAAGCTCGGCTTGGAAGTGCGCGCGCTGCTGCGACAACTGTCCACACCTGCATTGCTGGTCACGCACGATCAGCACGAAGCGTTTTCGATTGCCGACAAGATCGGCGTGATGAACCAGGGAAGAATTCTGCAGTGGGATTCCGCTTACAACCTTTACCATCGGCCGGCGTCACGCTTTGTCGCGGACTTCGTCGGGCAAGGCGTGCTGATGCGGGGCATGGTCGTAGACAACGACAGCATCGACACGGAATTAGGCTTGCTTGCCCATTGTCCCGGCTGCGCACTGACAACTGGCGAGGCAGTAGAGGTGTTATTGCGCCCCGACGACATCCTGCACGATGATCATAGCGATCAACAGGCCGAAGTACTTCACAAGGCGTTTCGCGGTGCCGATATTCTCTATACCCTAAAGCTCCCGTCAGGAAGCAAGGTGCTGTCGCTGGTGCCCTCGCATCACAATCATGAGATTGGCCAGAAAATCGGCATCAAGCTGGAGATCGATCACGTCGTGGCGTTCCCGGCGGCATGAATACGCCTGCGTGTTTCGAATTGGACAATGGAGTGGGGGAGAACGCATCTATTCACGGCAAACTCAAGCATTGGTGAGGTGTTTGGCGCAAAAAGGCTTGGAGAGGCTCGTGGAATGGCCGTCTACGCGTTTCGCGTTGGGCGATTAGCAGTGTTTACTTTCGTGGTTCCAAATGCCGCTCGGTCTCGAACGGTACTATGAACCCCTCGGACTTCCGCTCCGGGCCGCGTGCTTTCGGTTCCTTATACACAGCAGGCGGTGGTCTCCCCACCTCCCAAAACGAGTCTCCAGCACTGGGCAATAAATCTTCAATAACATGCCGACCCTGCTACCCGGGGTCAACGTGTGCCAACTCCGTTATTCGAGCACAGGTCCAGCGGCCGTCGCCTTCTGACCACAGGCTCGGCTTCTCCAATATGTATACGAGGCTACTCATCGGTTCACCTGCGTTTCGGCCTATCAACTTGCTGTTTGGAAACTCGCGCCCCCGCATTGCCATGACGCTGCTTCGTTATGCTACCGAGGCGTACGGACAATTCCTCGGACGGGTCTTCAACCCGCTAGATTTATTGCTGTTACTGCGAACGGCCAGACTCAGATTCCTTTTATCGTCCATCAGGAAATATTTCCGCG
>JANMZU010000638.1:0-4266 GCA_031383585.1 Betaproteobacteria bacterium | reverse complement strand
AACCCTCCGGCTGATCGAAGAAACCAATTGATTACCGGCGAGAACTTGTCACTGTCCAGTTCATTAGTGCATTAATTTACTGGGCCGGCAAAAAAATTCGTCATTCCCGCGAAGGCGGGAATCCAGCGTCTCTCTCCGCAAAGTCACTGGGGTGAAGGCGTGCCTTCACCATTCGCGGGGACGACGAATGTTTGATATTTCCACCACTCGTCTATTGAACTAATGATCGAGTAATGGAATGACAGCCGCGTAAGCCAATGTTTGCCACCACTCTAGCCACCGCCCTTGGCCTCGCGATGGATGCCGTTGCGGTATCCATCGCCAGCGGGCTTTCCGTCAAGCAACTCAGGTGGTCTGACGCATTCAAGATGGCTTTGTTCTTCGGTGTATTCCAGGCGATCATGCCGGTGGGCGGCTACCTTATCGGCGGGCTTTTCGCCGACGTTTTGAATGCCTACGATCACTGGATAGCGTTCGTGTTGCTCGTCGCGCTCGGCATCAAGATGATCGTGGACGCCAAAGGTGCAGGTGAAGAAAAAGTACTTTCGCCGTTCGCAACCAACAAGCTGCTGGTGCTTGCCATTGCGACCAGCCTCGATGCCTTCGCCGTTGGCATCAGTTTTTCATTGCTCGAAATCAGTCTGGTGACAGCGGCGACGATCATCGGCGTGGTGACGTTCGTGCTGTGCCTGCCTGCGGTGTGGTTCGGTGCGCGACTAGGCAAAGCCATGGCCAAACGCGCAGAGGTTTTCGGGGGTATTGTATTGATACTGATCGGCAGCAAAATTTTGATTGAACACTTGAAGGGTGGAATATGAGCGAGCAACACAGCGAATTGAGAACTGAATATCGTGCATGCAATCTTTGCGAGGCCATCTGCGGACTCGAATTCAAGATTGACGGCGAGAAAATAATTTCCATTCGCGGCGACGATGCCGATTCCTTCAGTCGCGGCCACATCTGTCCAAAGGCCGTTGCTCTCAAGGATATTCACGAAGACCCCGACCGCCTGCGAAGACCGATGAAGCGCACCGGCAAAGATTGGCAGGAAATCAGCTGGGATGAGGCCTTTGAGTTTGCCGCTGATCGTATGGCTGCACTGCTGCAAGCGCACGGCAACAACGCGGTCGCATTTTATGCCGGCAACCCGTCCGTCCACAATCTTGGCCACCTACTGGGCATCCAACAACTCGCGCGCCTCCTGAAAACCCGCAGCGCATTCAGTGCGTCCTCGGTTGATCAATTGCCGCAGCAGCTTACGTCACTGCTGATGTTCGGCCATCAATTCATGATCCCGATTCCGGACATTGACCACACTGATTATTTCCTCATTCTGGGTGGCAACCCCATTGCCTCCAACGGCAGCATGATGACGGTTCCAGATGTCGCCAAGCGGCTCAAAGCCATTCAAGCGCGCGGCGGCAAGGTGGTGGTCATCGATCCGCGCCGCACCGAAACCGCAGAGATTGCGAGCGAGCACCATTTCATCCGACCCGGTACCGATGCGGCATTGCTGATGGCGATGCTCAACGTCATTCGTAGCGAAGGGTTGATGAAGCTCAATGCCGCCCTGCCACTTAAAAATCTCGATGAGGCGATGAGCGCCATTGCCCACATCACACCGGAAATCGCCGCTGCATCGACTGGTATCGCGGCGGATAAAATTGAACGACTTGCGCGCGACTTTGCCAGCTCACCTACCGCCATCGCCTACGGTCGCATCGGCGCGTGTATTCAGCCCTTCGGCACAGTCGCACAATGGCTGGTGCAATTGCTCAACATTGTCACAGGCAACCTTGACCGCATCGGTGGCACCATGCCGACTAACCCGATCATCCCCATCACCGGACCAGGCACGCGGCCCGGCCACTACGCGCAGTGGAAATCGCGCGTCAGCGGCCTGCCCGAATCCGGTGGCGAGATACCGGTCGCCGCACTCGCCGAGGAAATCCTCACGCCGGGTGAAGGTCAGATTCACGGACTTATCACTACATGTGGCAACCCTGTCCTTTCCACCCCCAACGGCAGGCAACTGGACCGCGCATTTGAATCGCTGGCGTTCATGCTGTCCATCGACATCTACATGAACGAAACCACGCGCCACGCGGACTTGATACTGCCGCCCACATCTGCTCTTAATCACGACCACTACGATCTGATTTTCAATGCCTTCGCCGTGCGTAACGTCACTCGCTATAACGAAGCCTTCTGGGCGCGGCCTGCCGATGAGCGCTACGACTGGGAAATTTTTTCCGGGATCGGCGCAAGACTGTCCACCAAACTCGGCCGCGAATTCACGCCCATGCCGGCGCTGCAGCACATCATCGACGGCATGCTGAAAAAGAGCGGCAATCGCGAGGGCACCACATTGGAATCCCTGAAAGCAGCGCCGCACGGAATCGACCTGGGCGCACTGAGGCCGTCGCTGGCATCGCGCGTAGAAACCGCTGACAAACTCATCGACTGCGCGCCGGCGCCGATGCTGGCGGATATGCAGCGCTTCAATCGCGAACTATTGGACAGCGCCCCGAAGAGCCTGCACCTGATCGGCCGGCGCCACGTCCGCAGCAATAACTCCTGGATGCACAACTACCATCGCCTTGTCAAAGGCAAGGCGCGCCACCAGTTGCTGATGCACCCGGACGACTTGGCTTCGCGTGGCTTGACCAGCGGCCAGGTCATCGAACTGAGTTCGCGCATCGGCAAGATAAGCGTACCTGTCGAAGCCACGACTGACGTGATGCCAGGCGTCGTCTGCCTGCCGCACGGCTGGGGGCATGATCGCGAAGGGGCGCGCATGGGCATCGCCAGCGCACACGCGGGTGCTAGCTTCAACGACATCAGCGACGAGAAGTTCCTCGATGCGATTTCGGGGAATGCGGCGTTGAACGGGTTACCGGTGGAAGTGCGGGCGGCGGGGTAAAGTCGAGGAATGGCGTGGCGTGTGAGCCTTACAAATTGTCAATTTTTGCAAACTCCACCATCTAGCCTTGCGGTTGCGGTGGTCACTGGCCAATAATTTGTGCACGGTTTTTAGGTCGCATTATCGGGGGCATCCCGATGAGCACGACGAACCACGTACACAGGAAGGGCAGCACAATGACGAGCCATAAAGAGGCCCTGGCGATCAAGCTACAAGCACTGACAACTCTGCTGGATGATCCACGAGCTGACGACGACGAATGGGCGGTTGATCTGCTCTACGCTCTGGAATCGATCTATGACCTTGCGCTCTATCCCAATGCACCAGTAATCGCAGCATCACGAGCCAAGCACACGCTGGCGGCGTAGCGCGCAGCGTCGTTGCTCACTCTAGTCCTCTCTCCGAGGGGACGAACCTTGAACGCGCTGCCTGCGCGCCCACCGGGAAAATGAACCAACGATACAAAACAACTAAACCCTGTTCCCGCCCCCCAGCGCACAAACCCTCCGCAAAATATGCCCGGCGATCTCCCCGAGCGGCAGCACCTCATCCACCGCCCCGGCCAGAATCGCCTCTTTCGGCATGCCGAACACCACGCAGCTCGCCTCATCCTGGGCAATGTTGTAGGCGCCCGCAAGCTTCATCTCCAGCATCGCCGCCGCACCATCCTTACCCATCCCCGTCAACATCACGCCCAGTACATTGGCGCCAGCATGCCGGGCAGCGGATTTGAACAGGACTTCAACCGAGGGCTTGTGACGGTTGACGGCTTCGGTATCGAGTACACGGGTGATGTAGTTCGCGCCACTTTTGTCCAGCGCCAGATGCTTACCGCCTGGCGCAATGTACGCATGCCCCGGTAACACCCGCTCCCCATCCACCGCCTCCTTCACGCGGATACGGCAGATTTTATCCAGCCGGTTGGCAAAATTAAGCGTGAAGCCGGCCGGCATATGTTGCGCAATCAGCACACCGGGACTGTCCGGCGGTAGCTGCATCAACATGTCTTTGACCGCTTCGGTACCGCCGGTGGAAGCGCCGACGATGATAAGTTTTTCGGTGCTTGCGCGACGGTCGCCGACTGGCGCCAGCATAGGCCGTACTGCAACGGGGGTGGATGCGCGCATTCTGGCACCTGCTGCAACGCGAATTTTCTCCACCAGCTCCTGGCCCGCCTGGTTGACGCCATGCTGGATGTCGATTTTCGGTTTGGTCACGTAATCGACCGCGCCCAGCTCCAACGCGCGCATCGTCGTGTCGGCGCCGCGCTCGGTGAGCGTGGACACCATCACCACCGGCATGGGCCGCAGCGACATCAGCTTCTCCAGAAAATCAAGTCCATC
>JANMZU010000637.1:0-1645 GCA_031383585.1 Betaproteobacteria bacterium | reverse complement strand
GTTTCGCAGGTAAAGCGGCGCAGCCTGCGCGGGCGAGATAGCGCTGTCCATGCCAGCAGCCTCAAGCTGACGCGCCGCAACCGCCGCGACATCAATCGCCCTGGGTAGCGCGCCATCAACCACGTTGGTGATCTGGCCACCGTAGCACGCCATCAGTAGCTGGCCAAGTGCGGGAAGATCGAAGCCACTGCCAATCGCCTGCCAGTTTTCACCAGCGACAGGAGGCAGCGCATCCGGCTTTACCAGCATTGGCGCCACTTCCGCGATCCAGCCTGTTGCTGCGTCAATGTCTCGGCGGTAAGCCGCGAAATAGACTTCACCCATGCGCGCGTCGATTGCGACGATCACTTTCTCGCCGGCGGCTTGCTCGGCCAATGCCATCTGTGTCGCCACCGGTACCAGCGCTTTGCCGATGCCGAGCGCCAGCCCTTGCGCTAATCCGCAGGCAATACGCACACCAGTGAATGAGCCGGGCCCTTGTCCGAAAGCGATGACATCAAACTGCGCCAACTTGAGGCCAGCCTCGGCCAGCATTTCGTGCAACAAAGGTAACGCCAGTTCCGAATGACGCTGTCCGGCATCTACCTCGCGCGCGAATGATTTATCGCCACGCAGAATCGCGATGGAGAGGCTTTCAGTCGAGGTTTCCAGGGCTAGAAGGTTCACGGCGCATTGGGAGAAGCTTGCAAGGAATCATTATAAGCGGGGCACTCGCCTACCAATACACGTGCTGACCAGTGATTTCGTTCGCGTGCCTTCCAAGCGCGTCTTGATGCGGGGCAAACTCTAGCACCGGCGCACTTCTTCAAGCGCTTTTAGCCTGGCGACCGCGCCGGCGCTTGCCTTTTGCCGCACAGCTGCGGCGGCACCTATCCTTTCAACACATCGACCGCCGCAAATTTCCCTTGCAGGATCTTGCTTGAATCCAGCCCCCACCAATTGTCGATGACCGTCGCGTACATGCTGCGAAAATCCACAGTGAACGGGAGATTGCCGTTGCCGTCCAGGCGATTGAGCTCAGGCGCCTGACCATAGAATCCACCTCGCACTTTGCCGCCCATTACCAGGTGAGCAGCAGCGGTACCGTGATCAGTGCCGCCGCTCTGATTTTCCTTGGGCCGGCGTCCAAATTCTGCGTAGGTCATGACCAGCGTTGAGTCCCAGCGATCAAGTTCGATCAGCGCGGATTTCAACGCACTCATCCCTTCACTCAATGCTGTCAGCAGGTTGGCATGGGTGCCGAGTTGCCCGGCGTGCGTATCGAAGCCAGAAAGAGTGAGTCTGATGGTCGCCATACCCGCATTGCTCGCGACCAGTTGCGCGGCAGTGCGCACCTGATTGCCAAAAGCATTGCGCGGAAATTCAGTCTTAAAGACACGGCTGGCGTTGAGCTTGCTCGCAGCGTGGACGATTTCATTTTCCACCGACAAGATGTGTTTCAACGCAGCATTCCGCTGGTCGGTGCGGGTTTGGGCGAGCTTGGCATTGCGCAGAAACTGCGCGGTATCCGCCAGCGCAATGGTACGGACGCCTTGGCCGGACAAAGGCCCCATGTCACTTGAGCCGACCACGACGCCATCGGCTGCAAACTGGCGCGGCGCGGGCGTCTGTGCGAACACGCGGGCCAGCCAACCGGCATCGAGAT
>JANMZU010000624.1:0-1903 GCA_031383585.1 Betaproteobacteria bacterium | reverse complement strand
AGATCGTCGTCGGCGATCTTGTGCTTGCTCTCATTGGGTAAGCGAGACAGATCGACCCACCGCTCGATAAAGCGTTTCATGGCCATTCGCATCGCGTCGGAGCTCATTGCAGTGCGCTCACTGGTTTTGAGCGGAAGTGCTAAACCCAAACCGTTACTCAGAAATAGTCGATTTGTCTTCGCCCGTGCACGCCAGGGTTCATACAAACGATTTAGCAAGCGGAGCGCTCTGACCGTCAGTGGTTCTTCACTTGATCCCTTGGGTCTCATGCCGAGAACCCAGTCCATTTCGCGAGGAAGTCCTTTTTCGGTTTTGGACAACACGGTGCGAATGACAAACACCTCATAGAGGCCAGTCGCCGAGTCTTCAATCCGCACGCCGCGCGGCAGACCGGTAGCTTTTTCGACGCCAGACTCAATTCCCATCAGTTCGCTGATTCGCATTCCCGTTAAGCCCTGCACCGTAAGTGCGCACGCCTCCCTCACCGCATCGAACAGTACCCGCACTCGTCCCACTCGTGTCATCCCGGCAGTTGCCTCATAGCGCTCGTCCAGCCGGACGTGCCAGGGCTCAACCTCGCCCGCTAGAGTAGTGAATTGGAACTGCTCTAGGAAGCAATTCGACCGCTTGAGACGCGATGTCTTGCCCTTCCCCGCGGTGTATATATATGTGCCCGTTTTTGATTGGCGCGTGGGGCCTTCAATTTTCTTCCCGGCGCCAGGATCCTCAACATACTCGAGCAGCCTTATCACATCCTCGGCAGGATCGCCTAGCCACCATGCCGCCTCGTTGAGTAGTGGTATCACAACTTCATCTTGTAGTGGTGGTATCCAGCCACGCGCCTTCGTGGCAATGGCCTTTGCGTAGAAATTAGTGCCGTGCGCGTCAAACGGGTTGAAACGGAGTGTCGGGACGCCCCATTTTTTCATCAGCTTACGCTCAGACCACAAATACCGAAGAATCATCAAGGCGCGAATGACCATCGATTCACCGATCTCGTCATCGTCGCTTTTTTCTGCAATATAGCGGGGCAAGTCATCAATATAAGATTGAACCATGTCCCAATCCAGTTCTTCCGGACTCTGAAGGCCGTGGTCCGCCATCCAAGAAATGAGCCATTTGAATCCACCCTGGATAGACAGCATTGACCCCGCCGCAAGGATGACGCCTGCCGCTGGCGCTTCAAGCAAAAGCGCGAGCAGTTTCTTGGCCCACGACAGTCGCTGCGCGTGCTGCGGCGCAGCCAGACTGCTGCCATCAAACAATTTCATGTCCCATCTCATCCTACAAGATGACCTGTTCATCCCTGGCGTAGTGACCGGCCGCTTCCAAATGACGTCCCCATATTTACTGAGCGGAGTGATTTGAAATGCTTCGAGCTCATTGGGCTTAAGTTCCCACATCGGGCGATGCACACTTTCACCGCCTTCACCTGGAACGCGCATTTTGGCTGGAATTTTTCTCATTGAATTTCCTTCCTTATCCGACATCGGGTAGCTCAACCGTGAACTTTCGCGACGCTTCAAGCACTTCCTTTGGTACTAGCGCCAGCAACTGATCTAGTGCCGAAACAATAGGCGCCCACCGCTGCTGCCACACTGCCGCCGTCATGCGAGTCACGCTTCGATAGATCGCCCGGCGCAGCGCTTCATAAAGCATCACGCTCCTTGGGTTTTTCGTTTTTGCTGCGGCTAGTTGGCAATCGGGGCACTCCCCGTATGCGGAGCAAAGCCGACCGGGCTTCTGGTTTGAGCGGGGGGAATCAAAGGGATCGGCACAGACCCAGCCAGGTGTGGCGCATCCTTTGTCGGTCCACTCTCGGAACTTGCGGGGATCCATGATGCCAACAGAATTTATCCAGCGATCGCGCACAAGCATAGTTTCCCCGGCGGCCTCCTTTAGC
>JANMZU010000621.1:0-2630 GCA_031383585.1 Betaproteobacteria bacterium | reverse complement strand
GGGCTGGGCACCGTGGGCGCGGGTACCATCGAGGTGTTGCGCAGGAACAAGGAGGAAATCGCACGCCGTGCAGGTCGGGAGATTCGTATTTCCCATGCGACTGCTCGCGACCTTTCGAAGCCACGCAATTTTTCGCTGGATGGTATTGAACTTGTGCCAACCGCCGACGCGCTGGTTAGCAACCCGGAAATTGATATCGTCTGCGAACTGATTGGTGGCGACACCTTTACCAAGGCCCTCGTGCTCAAGGCGATTGCCAATGGCAAGCACGTCGTTACGGCCAACAAGGCGCTACTGGCCAAGCACGGCACAGAAATTTTTGCAGCCGCACTGAAGAACCGCGTCACGGTGGCGTTCGAAGCCGCAGTGGCGGGCGGCATCCCCATCATCAAGACCCTGCGTGAGGGCCTTACCGCGAACCGCATCGAATGGATCGCTGGGATCATCAACGGCACCTCGAATTTCATACTTTCAGAAATGCGCTCGCGTGTTGCCAGCTTCGACGCTGTGTTGAAGGAGGCGCAGGAGAAAGGCTATGCCGAGGCCGATCCCACTTTCGATATCGAGGGCATCGATGCCGCTCATAAATTGACCATCCTCTCAGCCATCGCATTTGGCGTGCCCCCACAGTTTGACAAGGCGTACACCGAAGGCATTTCGACGCTCACCGACAAAGACATCAAATACGCCGAACAACTCGGCTATCGTATCAAGCTGCTGGGCATTACCCGCCGCGCCAAGGATGGCATAGAACTTCGGGTGCATCCGACCCTTATTCCCGAAAAACGCCTTATCGCAAACGTCGAAGGCGTGATGAACGCTGTCCTGGTCAAGGGGGATGCCGTAGGTGCCACGCTTTACTACGGTCGTGGCGCCGGTGGCGAGGCCACAGCGAGTGCGGTCGTTGCTGATCTCGTCGATGTCGCACGCATGATGACCGCCGACCCCGAGCATCGTGTGCCGCACCTCTCATTCCAGCCGGACCAGTTGCACGACACGCCGATTTTGCGTATGGAGCAGGTCGAAACTGGTTGCTACCTGCGGTTACGGGCACTTGATCGTCCTGGTGTCATGGCCGACGTTACACGCATTCTCGCCGACGGCTCGATCTCGATCGATGCGATACTCCAGAAAGAAGCCGAGGAGGGCGAAGACTTGGTCGACGTGATCATCCTCACGCACCGGTCAATCGAGGCCAACGTGAATGCCGCGATCGCCAGCATTGAAGCGCTGCCGACAATCGCGGCGAAAGTAGTACGGATCCGTCTGGAGGAGTTGAACTAGCATGCGCCTCAATCAGGTGACCATCACGGTACGCGATGTCGATGCGGCAGTCGATTTTTACGTCAAGCTCGGCTTGAAGCCGATCGTAAGGAGTCCACATTACGCGCGCTTCATGTGCCCCGAGGGCGACAGCACATTTTCAGTACATATTGGCGACAAGCCCGAGAATCCATCAACGGTGGTCTACTTTGAGAACGACGAGTTGGACCTAAAGGTCAAAAGTCTGAAGTCGGCAGGCTTGCAGTTTGAGACCGAACCATGCGACCAGAGCTGGCTTTGGCGAGAAGCCCGTTTACGTGATCCCAGCGGCAATCCGATATGCCTTTTTCAAGCCGGTGTAAATCGCTTGAATCCACCCTGGCGGTTGCCGGAGTCGTTACCATGAGCATGCGATATATCAGTACCCGCGGCGCGGGTTCCAGCAAAGAAGAGCCGTCAAAAACATTCTCTGACATCCTTCTCGAAGGCCTGGCAGCAGATGGCGGGCTGTTTCTGCCGCAGTCGTATCCGGTGTTGGGGGCCGACGAACTGCTTGCCATGCGCTCACTTAGCTATGCCGATCTGGCGTTTGCGATCATCAGCCGCTATGCCGATGATATCCCGCCCGCCGACCTCAGGGCGATCATCGATAAATCCTATACATCTGAGGTATTCGGTAGCAAGGACATCACCCCGTTGAAAACCCTTGAACCCGGTTTGCACATTCTCGCGCTCTCCAACGGGCCGACGTTGGCATTTAAAGATATGGCCATGCAGTTCTTGGGCAACTTGTTCGAATACGTGCTGGCGAAGGACAATGCTGAAATCAATATTCTCGGCGCCACCTCTGGTGATACTGGCTCAAGCGCCGAACATGCGATGAAAGGTAAGCGCGGAGTACGCGTTTTCATGTTGAGTCCGCATGAAAAAATGTCGCCTTTCCAGTGCGCGCAGATGTTTTCGTTGCAGAACGACAATATCTTCAATATCGCCGTGCGCGGCGTGTTCGATGATTGCCAGGATGTGGTCAAGGCAGTGTCGAACGATCTGGCCTTCAAGGAAAAGTACAAGATTGGCGCCGTCAACTCAATCAATTGGGGCCGTATCGTTGCCCAGGTCGTGTATTACTTCAAAGGCTATTTCTCTGTCACCGCGTCTAACGACGAGAAGGTCGACTTTGCAGTTCCTTCAGGCAATTTCGGCAATGTGCTGGCAGGACACATCGCGCGCATGATGGGATTGCCGATTCGTCGCCTCATCGTGGCTACAAACGAAAACGACGTGCTCGACGAGTTCTTTCGCAGTGGCCGCTACCGACCGCGTGGATCTGCCGAAACCAAACAGACGTCCAGCCCATCGATGGATAT
>JANMZU010000612.1:0-5744 GCA_031383585.1 Betaproteobacteria bacterium | reverse complement strand
CTGCTCGTCGTCGACGATCAGCCAATCAATATTCAGGCGCTCTATCAGGCGTTCTCCGCTGACCATCAGGTCATCATGGCCACCGGCGGCGAGCAGGCGCTGGCACTTTGTGCGAGCCAACAACCGGACCTGGTGCTGCTGGACGTGATGATGCCGGGCATGGATGGTTTTGAAGTGTGCCGCCGGCTCAAAGCCGACGCGGTTACGCGGGACATTCCGGTCATTTTCGTTACCGCCCACACCGATGAAGTGGCTGAAACACGTGGGCTGGAGATCGGCGCCGTTGATTTTATTTCCAAACCGATCAATCCGAAGATCGTGCGTGCGCGCGTCAAGACGCATCTGACGCTAAAGGCGCAGTCGGACGTGTTGCGCCAGTGGGTCTACATCGACGGGCTGACAGGGGTGCACAACCGGCGCCACTTCGACGAGCGGCTGGAAGCCGAATGGGGCCGCGCGGCACGCAACAATACGGTGCTGAGCGTGCTCATGCTGGATGTGGACTTCTTCAAACGCTATAACGACCGCTACGGCCATCAGGAAGGCGACTGCTGTCTGCGCCAGATCGCTGCCGCGCTCAAAGCAGGGTTGCGGCGACCGACTGACCTGATCGCGCGCTACGGTGGCGAGGAATTTGTCTGCCTGTTGCCCGATACCGATCTCGACGGCGCCGTGCAACTGGCCGAGCAATTGCGACAGCGCGTGTTTGACGAACAGATCGAGCATGCCGATTCGACCGTAGCACCGGTGGTCACCGTGAGCCTTGGGGCCGCAAGCAATGCGAGCGTTGGCGCCGCGGCAGTGGAAACAGCGGTCGCGCTCCTGGGCAGAGCAGACGCGTGCCTTTACAAGGCCAAGGCGCGCGGGCGCGGGCGCGTCTGCGGCACGGAAACGGCGTCGATCTGGTTGCCGCCTGGCGACGAAAGCATCGCCAATACGCTGGCCCATGCAAACGCAGAATCAGGTCCAACCGGCGCACTGGCGCGCAATATCGATTCACGCGCGTCGGCACAGGCCGTTCACGCACATACTCAAGCGAGGTTCACATGAAAGTTCTGGTTGTCGATGACGACACAATTCAACGCATGCTGCTGGTCGATCTGCTGCAGCGATTCGCCAAGGTCGATATCGTCGAGGCGGACAGCGGCGATGCGGCCTGGGAACTGCTGCAAGCCGGGCTGTGTCCCGTACTTTGCTGCTGTGATATGCGAATGCCGGGAATGTCCGGCATGGAACTGCTACAACACTTTAAGTCGCGAGCCGTGCTGGCTGAGGTGCCGTTTGTCTTTATCACCGCCTCGGCAGATCGCAATACGATCGAGGACGCCATCGCCGCGGGTGCCGCGAACTACATTCTCAAGCCGTTCAATCTCACCAAGGCGCGCTCCAGACTGGAGAAAATCTTCCGCAACATCCGCGAACGATATAGCGAGGAGCCGGCCGCGACCAAGCGGCGTTTCAGTGTCCCACCGGAAAGATTGCTGGGCTATTTTGAGGCACTCAAGCAGCAACTCGCCGAAGCCAGGGCGCCGGTGCGTGAGCAGCTCTCCAATGGTGAGGTCGCGAATGCCCAGCCCAAGCTGGATAGCTTGAAGACGGGCTGCAAGGCGATGGGTTTATGGCATGCGGCGGCGATGATCGAGCATCTGCATGTCCTGGAGCCTGATCTGGTAGACCACATTCTGGCGGAGGTCGACCTCATCGTCGACGCACAAGTGGCGCGCACTCGAGCCGAATTTAGCCTTCGCGCGGCTGCCTAGCCAAAGCCCGAAGCGGCATCTGCGTAGGGAGAGGTACAACTCGCAGGATGCGGTCTGAACCTAAGCCGGACGAATCGGAATTTTCTACGCCACCGAAAATCCCTCCCACCTTGCAGGCCGCGTGTTCCGCTGCACCGGAACACCGTTTCGAAGGCAAGCGGCATGCCGATGGAAACCCCCTCGACCCCCCCCTTTAGAAACTGATCTTGTCCCACAACTTTCGCTGGACACGGTGCCAAGGTTGGGCTAGTCTGCGGGCATGCAGGTTTGTGGCCGAGAGTTTTCCGAAGAGATATTAGCGCAAATCCGTTCACGGGTTGCGGGCGATGCCGCGCTGACGCGCACGGCCTTGTCGCGTGAGGTGTGTGGGTGGTTGGGATGGCTGGACACGCATGGTCAACCTAAGGACATGAGTTGCCGCGTGGCGCTGCTCAAACTATTGCGACGCGACATCATCGCGCTGCCCCCCGCTAGAGCCGCGTCCTTTACCTCGCCTGCCAGACATGCCCAAGTGCCCGCGCAGCCCCTCAGCAATGGGCTGACCGTTGACACAACGCTTAAAGCGTTGGGGCGGGTATGGCTGGTACCGGTGGACAGTGGGCAAGCCGAACTGTCGAGGTCATGGTGGGCGATGATGCAGGCGCACCACCCGCTGGGTGCCGGGCCGCTGTGTGGCGCGCAGCTACGCTATCTGGTGAGCTGCGAAGCCGGATTTATCGGCGCATTAAGTTTTAGTGGGCCCGCCTGGCGGCTGGCCCCACGCGACGCGTGGATTGGCTGGGATGATCAGGCCCGCCAAGCCGGCCTCGCCAGGGTCGTGGCCAATAGCCGGTTTCTGATCCTGCCCAGCGTCCGCGTTCCCAACCTCGCCTCACATGTGCTCAGCCAAGCGCTGACCCGTCTGGCCGATGACTGGCAGACCCGCTACGACATCCGGCCCGTGCTGGTGGAAACCTTTGTTGATCGCAGCCGCTATCGCGGCACCTGCTATCGGGCCGCCAACTGGACGCTCCTGGGGCAGACTCAGGGGCGGGGCCGACAAGACCGGCAGCACCGCAGGTCGGCCACGATCAAGGACGTCTGGATGATGCCATTACAACCGAACTGGCAGACGATCCTGCAAGCTAACGGCGACACCCAAGCCTCGCACCCCCCTGTCGTGAAACCGGGCGCGGCACCGGTAGACTGGGCTGAGCAAGAGTTTGGGGGTTGTGCGCTGCCCGATGCCAGGTTACAGGCACGACTACTGACGCTGGCACGGGATTTTTATGCCCGCCCCACGGCCAATATTACCCAAGCATGTAGCAGCCGGGCCAAGGCCAAGGCAGCCTACCGATTTCTGGATCACGACAAGACCACGATGGACACCCTGTTACAGCCCCATTATCGCGCCACCGAAGCACGGCTGCGCACGGAGACGGTGGTACTGGCGGTGCAAGACACGACCAGCCTGAACTACTCAACGCATGCCGCCACCGACGGATTGGGCCCGATCAGCAAGACCGTCGATGGCGCCCAGGGACTCCATCTCCATTCGACACTCGCCTTCAGTGCCGAGGGCACACCGTTGGGATTTCTCGACGTGCAGTGTTGGGCGCGCGATCCGACTGACTTCGGCAAGAAGGTCAAGCGTCATCGCCTGCCGATCGAGGAGAAGGAAAGCGTCAAGTGGTTGAAGAGTTTGCGCGCTGTCGCCGCAGTACAGGCGCGCTGTCCCGGCACCACGCTCGTGAGCGTCGGGGATCGCGAGGCAGACATCTACGAACTGTTTGCCGAGGCGCTCGCCAAGCCCGACTCACCAAAGCTGCTGGTACGGGCTGAACACAACCGACAATTACAAGACCAGCAGCAACGTCTGTGGGAGACGATGCAGTCTCGCCCCGTTGATGGCATCCAGGTGTTGCAGGTGCCGCGTCAAGGCAGCCGCGCGGCGCGCCAAGCACAGTTGGTCATTCGCTATGCGGCCGTGAGTCTGGTGGCACCAAAAGGACATCAGGGGGCGGCCCTGCCGGTGTGGGCGGTGTCGGCACAGGAGCAGGATGCACCCGATGGAGTGAAGCCGTTGGAATGGATGTTGATCACGACGCTTCAAGTGACACGCTTTGAACAGGCGACCCAGAGATTGATGTGGTACGCGCGTCGCTGGGGGATCGAAGTACTGCATCGGACCTTGAAGAGCGGTTGCCGGATTGAGCAGCGGCAACTGGGACAGGCGGATCGAATCGAGGCTTGTCTGGCCATTGACTTGGTGGTGGCATGGCGCATTTATCATCTGACCAAGCTCGGTCGCGACGTTCCTGAGGCTCCCTGTACCGTGTATTTCGAGGAAGACGAGTGGAAAGCGCTGATGGTGTTCACGACCAAAAAAAAGACTGCACCCAAGGTGCCGCCAACCCTGCGCGATGCGATTCGACGGGTCGCCACCCTTGGCGGCTTCCTTGGACGCAACGGCGATGGCGAGCCGGGAACGCAAACCCTGTGGCTCGGTATCCAACGACTCGACGACATCGCTGCGATGTGGCGCGTCATGGTGGATGCGACACAAATGGCCGTGTCCAGCAGAATCGATTCTGGGTAAGGATCAGATTGCAAACAGGGGGTCATGACACGCCGCTCTCCTTCTGAGATCTTCGCAAAACTCGTAGCATTGCTGCCGTTTGCGGTGGTAGCAAAAGGAGTGGGCTCGAGCAATCCATTCCCATGGGGGCCAGCAGGAGCCGCAATTTGTTTTGCGTTGATCGTTGTTTGCGCCGTGGAATACCGTCTCCGCAACCAGCTGCGATTTGCGAAAGGGTAAATCAAGCAGTAAATCATCATTTGTGGCCACGGGAGCGATAACAAATAATGAAGCTGCCCCAAACTCACAATCGCGGCTCCCGGCCAATTGCGGTCCGTCAGCGACGCGCCCCAATTTTCCACATAGCGGACATAAAGAAGTCATATCTCGACCGGAGACTCTGCAACGAAAGCCGGACTTAAGTATTGAAATCTTCGAGGGCCTCTAGTTGCATGAAATTTGCGCAATATTTTCGGATAACTTTGCGGTGAAAACGCTCCTTTCTGTCGCATCAGGACCGCAAACGCGTGTGGCGCTTTGTAGGAATCATCTGCAACAATGAAAAAGAGTATGCGGGTTATGCTGACCGTCTTACTCATTACCGTGATTGGTTTGATTGGCCTCTTACACTTGCTGCCCGGTGATATCGTCACAAGCCGATACGCAACTATTGCGGAAGCGCGTGCCGACAACCTCTTTGATCGCGGTTGGCTTCCAGACATACTGCCACCGTCCGCCAGTTCAATTCGAACATCCAACGACCTGGATCTCAATACATCTGAGGGAGAATTCTCCTTTGTTCCATCAGAATATTCCTTGCTTGCTGCCAACGTTCACCCGTACAGGACGATCTATACGCCTTTCGCCAATTTTGAGAAGGACGTAACGCGCATGCAAAACAAGGGCTTTCAACTAAGTACTTACGCAGAGGAAAAAAATACTTGGGTGTTTTTTTGCAAGCCCGATAAGGGCTACTGTGAATACACCATGTGGCACCGCAGGGGCTAATGTGATCGTCAAAACACTGCCTTCGGTCGCTAAGCTTGGCAATCTAGAATTACGGCTGCCGGCCAGTAGCGGAACTTCGCGACCGCCTCCCATTTTTCGCGCAAGCGGTCATAGACAAGAATGAGAAATTTTATCGCGCAAAGCTTCACGCGACCCTGTTTACGGTCAGCGGATTTAGTGTTCATGCCCGCAGGAATGTCCAATAGTTAACGGAATTCGGCACGCTCGGTGCAACGATGGGGTATTCAATGCGATTGCTTGCCGCATTCCCGATGCCAGATTGAGGCTTTGACCTACACCGTTGGCCGGAATGGTAGCTCATGATCCGGAGTGCGACGTCCCCTTGGAGTCGACTATGTAGTGTTTTCGCATTTTGCTGTTCTGCCGGTTCGGAGCACGCCGAACGGCTCCTATGGTCG
>JANMZU010000608.1:0-5282 GCA_031383585.1 Betaproteobacteria bacterium | reverse complement strand
CATGATGCAACGCCCACGACCGGTGCGGTAGCCCTCACGGACGCCATCGAGTCCATAGATGATTCCAGCCGTCGGGAAATCCGGCGCCTTTACGATCGCAATCAACTCTTCGATATCGATCGATGGGTCTTCGAGCACCTTCAGGCAGGCGTCGATGATGTCTGACAAATTGTGCGGCGGGATGTTGGTGGCCATGCCAACAGCAATACCGGTTGCGCCATTGACGAGCAAATTCGGGAATCGTGCCGGCAGGATCAGCGGCTCATTTTCACTGCCATCGTAATTAGGGCCGAAGTCAACGGTTTCCTTGTCCAGATCCTCGAGCAACTGCTGCGCGATCTTGGACATGCGGATTTCGGTATAGCGCATTGCCGCAGCATTATCGCCGTCCACTGATCCAAAAGTCCCTTGCCCATCCACCAGCATGTACCGCAGGGAAAAGTCTTGTGCCATGCGCACGATGGTGTCGTATACAGCGGTATCGCCGTGCGGGTGGTACTTGCCGATCACGTCACCAACGATACGGGCGGATTTCTTGTACGGCTTGTTGTAATCGTTGGAGAGTTCGTGCATCGCATACAGGACGCGGCGATGGACTGGTTTTAATCCATCCCTGACGTCCGGTAGCGCACGACCAACGATGACGCTCAATGAATACTCGAGGAAACTCTGACGCATCTCGGCCTCGATACTGACGGGGATGGTCTCTTTAGCGAATTGCGGTGAAATTGGTTCGGTCACGTTGCGGCTCTCTCGTTTGCTGTTCTGCTAAGCGCTTGATTTGTAATGAAATAAATTTGACTCAAACACTACAATTTAACACATCGCAAAGGAGAACACCACGGTCAGCGGTAAAACCACCATGTATCCGGTTGAATATCCCATTGCCTACACAACAGATTGTGCTTTTGTCGCAAATCTTGATCACTGTTGCGATTGTGCAACTACGAGGCTCCTGTTGTTGCAAAAACGCGAAGTGGAGGTTGTGTCTAACAAATCGAATCGTGTATGATTTGGCCAGTTTCAGGAAAGCTCTGCCCCTTCAAATCGCAATGCATTGTTGTGTTGCGACCAACGACAAAAAATTTTCAATTCTCCCGGGAGTATCAAATGAAGAGTTCCCTCATCGTAAATGCAGCCAATATGGCAAAAGTTTACGTGGCCGTCGCGGCGCTCGCCGCATGTACGGCGTACGCTGAAGTAACCCCCGTGCTGACGGACTCAGCAGGCACTCCTGTCCGCGACGCTTCAGGCGCTTGCGTGCAAACAAGCGGTATTTTGCATCCTGATTGCGGCGCCAAGAAAGCAGAACCAGCAAAACCTGCCGCCCCAGCTGCGCCGGCTGCACCAGCCGCCCCGGCTGCTTCGGCTGCACCAGCCGCTGCCGCTGCTGCACCGTCGTCGGTGAAACAAGCGATTACAATTCAAGCAGAAGCTCTGTTTGACTTCGACAAATCCGTGCTCAAGCCAGCCGGCAAACAGTCAATCGATGATGCAGTCGCCAAAATGCAGAAAATAGATGTACAAATGGTCATCGCGACCGGACACACCGATTCCGTCGGTACTGACGCATACAACCAAAAACTGTCTGAGCGTCGTGCAACGTCAGTAAAAGAGTACATGGTGTCGAAAGGTGTTCCTGCAGCCAAGATCACCACGCTTGGCAAAGGTGAAACACAACCAGTCGCAACGAACAAGACTGCCGAAGGCCGCGCGAAGAATCGTCGCGTCGACATCGAGTTCAAGGGTGTTTCCAAATAGTAGACAGTTTCGAGCTTCGCAAAAGCCCCGCGTTGTGCGGGGCTTTTTGTTTGTACAGTCGAATTAAAAATGGACTTGCACGCCAACTACCGTTGATTCAGGACTAAATGACTACAACACACATGATTTCGCCACGCTGGCTTGTCCCGGTAGAGCCTAAGGGTATCGTCTTGGAAGACCATTCGCTTGTCGTCGACCAGGGCAGAATATTGGCATTGCTCCCCACGTCAGTGGCTCGCGGACGCTTTACTGGCGTTGCAGAGACCGTGTTACCGAGCCATGTGCTCATTCCCGGATTGATCAACCTGCACACCCATGCAGCCATGACGCTCATGCGTGGACTGGCAGACGACACCCCGCTGATGACCTGGCTCAACAACCATATCTGGCCCGCAGAGGTCAAACATCTTTCAGAGGCGTACGTTTTTGATGGGACGGAGTTGGCGACGGCTGAGATGATCCGATCTGGCACGACGTGTTTTGCTGATATGTACTTTTACCATGACGTTGCCGCTCGGGCCGCGCTGAAGTCAGGCATGCGTGCCGCGCTCGGTGGGGCGATTCTTGAGTTCCCGACGCCATACGCGATTGACGCCGAAGCGTACATCGAAAGATGCCTCGCCCCGCGCGACGAATTCGCCAATAATTCGCGTCTGAAATTGATGTTGGCGCCACACGCTCCCTACACGGTGAGTGACAAGACCTTTGCGCGCATTTTCACCATCGCCGCGGAAGCGGATTTCCCGGTAATGATGCACATTCACGAGACCACGGATGAGGTTGTCCAGGGTGAAAAGGAGTTTGGCATTCGTCCCATCGCGCGATTAGAGAAATTAGGGTTACTTGGGCCGAACTTGATTGCTGTCCATTGTGTGCATTTGAATGCTAATGAAATCGACTTGTACGCGAGACTCGGTGTAAATGTCGCTCATTGCCCTGCATCCAATTTGAAACTAGCGAGTGGGATTGCCCCGGTCAGCGCCATGCTGAAAGCTGGCATTAACGTCGGCATAGGTACGGATGGCGCCGCCAGTAACAACCGGCTGGATATGCTGGGTGAAACTCGTCTCGCATCGTTGCTCCAAAAAGGCACAACTGGCGATGCGGCAGCATTGCCAGCCCATCAAAAACTGGAGATGGCGACGCTAAATGCGGCGAAGGCCCTGGGTTGGCAGGACGAAATTGGCTCTTTGGTGGAAGGAAAGGCTGCGGACATGACCGCAATCGATTTATCTTCGATTGAAACGCAGCCTGTATACGATCCGGTATCGCATATTTTCCACGCTGCTGGGCGGGAAAACGTAAGCCACGTATGGGTAAACGGGGAACTGTTGCTCGACTACCGTGTCCTTATGCGGCATGACATCCATGAATTAAAAACGAAAGCAGCAATGTGGCAGCAACGCTTTGCTGAAAAATCCCAATGAACACCATGCCTGCAAATAGCAACGTCGACGAAGCCGAGCTCGCCAAATTTGGTGCCCTAGCGGCTCGCTGGTGGGATCCCCAAAGTGAATTCAAGCCGTTGCATGAAATTAATCCCCTGCGACTAGCTTGGATCAATAGAAACGTAGGCCTCACGGGCAAAAGCGTCATCGATATCGGCTGCGGCGGGGGCATACTCGCTGAAAGCATGGCTGACATTGGCGCTGTAGTCACCGGCATCGATTTATCCGAAAAGCCACTGAAAGTCGCACAGCTGCATTTGCTTGAAAGTGGGAAGTCAGTTACCTATCGACTGATATCAGCCGAAGCGATCGCCAGCGAACAGCCGGAGAATTTTGACTGCGTAACTTGCATGGAGATGCTTGAACACGTTCCGGACCCCCAATCAACGATACGAGCGGCAATGACGCTCTGCAAACCCGGAGGATGGGTGTTTTTTTCGACCTTGAACCGAAATCCGAAATCGTTTCTGTTCGCGATCATCGGTGCCGAGTATGTATTGAATCTCCTGCCAAAAGGAACGCACGAGTACCGGCGTTTTATCACCCCTGCAGAACTGGCTACGATGTGCCGCAATGTCGGCCTCAACGTCACTGAATTCATCGGAATGACCTACAATCCGATCAGCAAGATTTACTCGCTGAACGATGACGTTAGCGTGAATTACATCGCGGCCTGCCGCCAACCGGCCTGAATCGAATGGTCTCGAAGCTAAACCACTAAACCGCATGTCCAACATGAATCGCCGACATTTTTTGTCCCTCGCCTCGGCCACGCCGTTGTTTGGAATGTCCTGGGCGAACGGCCTGCAAGCAAGCACCGGCGGGCCTCTTCAGCTACCGCCATTGCTAGTCTTGGTGTATTTGAAGGGCGGAAACGACGCCTACAATACGTTTGTACCGCTGGCCGACCCCCTCTATCGCAAGCTTCGACCAAACATTGGGATCCACCGCGACCAACTAATTCCGTTTTCTTCCACTCACGGTTTCAATCCGTCCTTGAAGCCGTTACTGCCGCTTTGGGAGAACAAGGAGATGGCGTTGTTGCAAGGCATCGGCCAGCAGGAAGTGACCAACCAGCACTACCGCGACCTTGAAACACAATTCACGGCAGCGAGCCCGGGCCAGTACCACTCCGATGGCTGGGTTACCCGAGCCTTCAGCGCCAATGTCGACAACAGCATACTGAGCAGACCGAAGCTCGATGCGCTCGCATTTGGTGATTTGGACATACGGGAAGCTGATCCGATGGGCCCATTTCGTGGCAACAAAATTCGTGTCATCAATATGCAGCATCCTTCCGAATGGCTGATCAGCCAGAAGGTGACGGGTACACAACATTTGGAAAGCGCGCCGGCGCGCTCGCTCGCTGGCACCTACGAGCAGCCTGAACGCGTAGCCTTGAAGACGGTATTTCCGGCAAACGAGTTTGGCGATGCGTTGAAGGCAACCGCTCAGCTCGCCGCCGCAGGAATGTCGCCGCCAGTTGTTCACATCACGCTGAATGCAGTCGATGCCGATCAACACCACGCTTTTGATACCCATTGGGATCAAAACAAATTCCACGGCCCTGCTCTAACCAAGCTCTCAGAGGGACTCGCCGCTTTTCGCAACGCGATGCTCGAAATCGGCCAATGGGATCGCACCCTGCTCGCGACCTACGATGAATTCGGACGTTCCCCAAAGGAGAACGAAAAGCAAGGAACCCACCACGGCTGGGGCTCAACCCAAATGGTGCTAGGCGGAAAAGTAAAGGGCGGCTTGTTCGGCGAGCCCATGCCAGTCGTCAACGTATTCTCCATCGATGGACCGCCGCCAGTGATCGATTATCGCGAGCTTTACACGACTATCATCGAACAGTGGTGGCGCGGCAGCGCCGGAGACGTGTTTGAGCGCGGCTTCAAGCCGCTTGACCTGCTTCGCGCTTAGTGGGTTGCGCAGGTTCGCGCTTGACGCCGTGAGTGTGATATTGGCCGGTGCGGTCGACGCGGTATTGTTCGATCTCGATGGTACCTTCGCAGATACTGCCCCCGATATGGCCCGCGCACTGAATGTCGTGCGCCAACAACGCGAACT
>JANMZU010000555.1:0-3048 GCA_031383585.1 Betaproteobacteria bacterium | reverse complement strand
GCAATCCTTGGCTGTTGAAAGCGCAAAAGCATGGGCCAAAGCCAACACAAAATCGACATCGACAACAAAGCGAAATCACAATACCAACCAACAAATCATGTACTTACAGCATGCCAACAGCTAAACGTTGGGACACTAGTGCATCAAATTGTGAAGACCGCCAATTGGCGCGCAGTTCGGGCCAAAAAGCATTGAAGAACAGCGCCAATGCTGGAGTTAAGCAATTGCTTGGCCCTCGCCGCTAGGTGTCCCACGCTTCCAAAGATAGCAGTGCCGCAGCGCGGACGTCGGCCGACAAAAAGCTAGCGCTCGCGGCATCTCGCATCATCTGCCCCAACTGGCCCCACGAAACTCCATTTTCTAAATGCGCTGCGGCCAGCTCGCCAGAAAGCGTGACCTCAGACATCAGCCGATTGTCTGTTGACACCGAGACCGACAAGCCCGCTTCGACCATCGCGCGCAGCGGGTGGAGAGCGACCGAAGGCGCAATGCCGGTATGCACATTGCTGGTGGGGCAGACTTCGAAATGCAGGTTGAGGCGGCGCGCATCGGCGATCCATTGTTGCTGCTGTACAACATTTGGCGCGTTCATGATATGTACGCCATGGCCGATGCGGGTAGCGCCAAGCGCGGCGGCTTCGAGCACGCGCGAGCCCTCATCTGCTTCGCCCGCATGCAGCGTGATGCCGAGACCGGCGTCGCGGGCGATATTGATGGCAGCGCCATGCGGCGTCGGCGGGAAGCCGCGTTCAGCGCCCGCCAGATCAAAGCCGATGACACCCTTGTCGCGGTAGTGCGCAGCCAGCCGTGCGCTGCGCGCCGTCACATCGGGTGTATCAGTGCGCATGGCGCAGACGATCAGGCCAGAGGGCAGGGCACTTCTCTTCAGGCCGCGCAGCAGTGCTTCGACGACCGCTTCGCCTGACAGTCCATACGGCTCCAGCAATAGCGGTGCCATGCGAAATTCCGCCAGCACGCAGCCATCCAGTCGCGCATCTTCCGCGGCTTCGAAGGCGACCCGCTCGCAAGCCGCTTCGGAGGCCATCGCCGGGACCGTAAGACCAAATCCGGTCAGGTAGCGCTCCAGGCTGCCCGAGTGGGAATTGTCGAGCAGCCATGCCGCGAGGTCGTCTGCGGTATTGGCTGGCATGACGACGTTATGCTGCTGGCCCAGTTCAAACAGTGTTTGAGGGCGCAGGCCGCCGTCCAGATGCTCGTGCAATAGCACTTTTGGGAGGGGCTTCCAGTCGGTTTTGTTTGGGCTTGCGGAGGGCATTGGGTACTTTATCAAATGGACAGGTAGCGAGTGGACACTTGAACGGTGCCTGGCTCGCTACGCAATCAGTAAATCGGAACAGCTTTTAATTTTGCCAGACCGTCACAAGCGAGAAGAATTTTTCCAACGGCTAAGCATTGCCGCACGTCGTGCCAGAGGCCACCATCGCGTCGATGTCAGCGTCGTCGTAACCTAGCTCCATCAGGATTTCACGGCTATGTTCCCCGAGCTGTGGTGCAAGTCTGCGTATAGACAGCGGCGTCTCGCTCCATTCACCCGCCGGAGCAGTGGTGCGTATCGTCCCTTCAGTAGGGTGCTCATACATTGGAAAGAAACCCGAAGAATTCAAATGTGGATCGGCGATCAACGAATCCATGGTGTGCATCGGTGTATTGGGAATATCGGCTGTGTCGAGCAGCGCCTGCCATTCTGCAGTGGTGCGGGTGAGCATTATGTCGGCGACGAACTGGTAAACATCGCGGATGTTGGCCGCGCGCGAGGTGTGATCGCAGAAGCGGGGGTCGCTTGTCAGATCTTTGCGATCGATTGCTTCGAAAAAATTGCGCCAGTGCTTGTCGTTATAGATCAGGACGCAAAGGTAGCCATCGCGAGTGCCGTAAGGGCGGCGGTGCGGCGCGATCAAGCGCGCGTAGCCGGCGTCGCCAATGGGTGGCTCAAATGTCCTGCCGCCCATATGGTCGCCGAGCACGAACTGCGACAAGCTCTCAAACATGGTGACATCGACCGCTTGGCCCTGGCCGGTACGCAGCGCATGGAACAGCGCGCCTACCGTGGCGATTACCGTTTGCAAACCGACACTGCGGTCGCCCAGGGTCACCGGTGCATATCGCGGCAGGTCACTGCCTTGCTCCTGCGTCAGGAAAGGCACTCCGGCGGCACCCTGAATCAGATCGTCGTACGCAGGTTTGCCGGCGTACGTGCCGCGCTCAGAAAAGCCGTAGGCACCGACGTAAACCAGCCTTGGATTGATCGCTTTGACATCCTCGTAACCCAACCCCAACCGCGCCATAGCCTGCGGCCGCACGTTGTAGATCAGCGCATCAGATTTCGCGACCAGCCGCTTGATCGCAGCAAGCCCCTCAGGCTTTTTAAGGTCAAGCACCAGCGAGCGCTTATTACGGTTCAGGTGCATGTGGATGTGGCCCATGCCGGGATTCTTCATCGGGCCCACCCAGCGCATATTGTCGCCGGCGGGGGCTTCGACTTTGATGATTTCGGCACCCATGTCGCCAAGGATTTGGGTGGCGAAGGGGCCCATCACGACGGTGGTGAGGTCGAGGATTTTGATGCCCGCGAGCGGGCCTTTGTTTTCGGTGGCGAGATTGGTCATTTGGGAGGGAGGTTGAGTGATTTTACATTTCCCCCCTCCCCCTCGGTCCCTCTCCCACGAGGGGAGAGGAAGGCCTTCTCGATGAGCTGGGATTGGGGTGCTTGCGGATTGAGCGGTTTGCTGTGAGTCGGGTGGTAGTTCGCAATTTACACGGCAGCGTGCAACTTTCACACTGTAACGGAGAACGCTTCAAACTCGCCAACTGACTCCGTAATGCGCTAGAGTTTCAGTGAATTTCAACCATGATCAGGAAAACAGAAGGCATGATCTTCATGCATGTGCGATGGCTGGCGGTAGTAGTGGCGATGTTCGCCTGGAATGTGCTCGCACAAAGCGCAGAACCGGCAAAGCCTGCCAAACTCGCCCGCCTTGCCCTCGTCATCGGCAACGCAGCCTACAAGGACGACAAGCTGCTAAACCC
>JANMZU010000538.1:0-2146 GCA_031383585.1 Betaproteobacteria bacterium | reverse complement strand
TTGAAGGCCGGGTGCCGTACAAGGGGCCTGTGACGACCATCATTCATCAGTTGATGGGTGGCGTCAGAGCGTCAATGGGCCTCGTCGGGTGCCCAACGGTCGAGCAGTTTCGCACTAACGCCACATTCGTCGAAATTACCGCAGCCGGCATGCGCGAGAGCCACGTGCACGATGTGCAGATGACAAAAGAAGCGCCCAACTATCGCGTCGATTAGCGCGCAATCAAACATGAAACTCTATGGTGCACCCGGCTGCGGTTCGGCCGCCGTCGAAGTCGTGCTGCAACTCGCTGGCCATCCCTACGATTACGTTCAAACCTCATTCTGGAATCAGAACGAGCACTTTGAAGCGTTGAAAAACGCCAATCCGCAAGCCAAAGTGCCTACGCTGGTGCTCGATGATGGCACGGTGATGACCGAGAGTGCGGCGATATTGACCGAAAAGCATCCAGTTGTGGCGAAGGTGTGGGAGACGAATTTTGGAAAGTAGTGTGGCAGCCAGTGGTGTGGACGCCGATGGCGTTGCGACAACGCCGGCAACCAAGAAAGTCGGCCTTAATTTTATGCTCGCCAGCGTGTTTATCGACATGCTCGGCATCGGCTTGGCAATTCCGGTCTTGCCGATTCTGGTTGGCGAATTCGTTGAGGGCAAAGAGCTTCAAGCGTATTGGTACGGCATCCTCGCCACCGTGTTTGGCCTGATGCAGTTTTTATGTATGCCGGTCCTTGGCGCGATGAGCGACAAGTTTGGCCGTCGTCCGGTCATGCTGTTCTCGATGGCCGGCATGTTTTTCAACTTTCTCGCCACTGCCTGGGCGCCGACGTTACTCGCATTGTTCATCGGGCGTTTTATTGGCGGCATGTCCGCGGCAAGCATGTCGGTCGCAAGTGCTTATGCCTCCGACGTATCGACGCCCGAAAATCGCGCCAAGAGTTTTGGCATGATCGGCGCAGCGTTCGGCATGGGCTTTATTTGCGGCCCGATGCTGGGCGGCATCCTCGGTAACATCAATCTGCATTTGCCGTTCTATGTCGCGGCGGGCTTGTGCGCAGCTAATTTTTTGTTCGGCTATTTCTTCGTGCCGGAATCCTTGCCCAAAGACAAGCGCACGGCATTCTCGTTGGCACGCGCAAACCCGTTTTCCTCGCTGGTCCGTCTCGCCAGGCGCCCCGATATTCGCGGGCTTGTCGCAGTGTTCGCATTGGTGACCTTCGCTGGAACAATGCTACAAACCACCTGGGTGCTTTACACAAATTTTCGATTCAACTGGAACCCGCAAGATGTGGGTATTTCGCTGTTCTGTGTGGGGCTGACCGCAGTTGTCGTGCAGGCTGGCCTGCTTGGCCGGCTGATCAAGCGCTTTGGCGAGGTCAGGCTGTCACTGCTCAGCCTGGCTTCTGGCGCAATCATTTACCTGCTCTATGGGCTGGCCACGCAGGGCTGGATGATGTACCTGTTGATACTCTGCAATCTGCTTTCGTTTGCGGCCGGACCTGCGCTCCAGGCAATTGTTTCCAAGGCGACGGACCCGCGCGAGCAGGGCGCGCTGATGGGCTCTCTGCAATCGCTGAGCAGTCTTGCCATCGTCATCGTACCGGTCGTCGGCACCGGCATCCTCGCCAAGGTGAGTCATTTGCCTGAGAACGATTGGCGCATTGGCGCAACTTTCTTTGTCAGTGCCATTCTGCAGACGATTGCCCTTTACATCGCCTGGCGATACTTTTCGACCCATCGCTCTGCCACGCCCACCATTACAGCCTCGACCCAATGACCATGGAACGCCTTACCGATAAAATACTCATCCTCGATTTCGGCTCGCAAGTTACTCAGCTCATCGCGCGGCGCGTCCGCGAGGCTGGCGTGTATTGCGAACTGCATCCTTTCGATATGCCCGATGCCGACATCCGCGCATTCGGTGCCAAGGGCATCATTCTTTCGGGCAGCCATGCCTCTGTCAACGAGGCGGGCACCGCTCGTGCGCCGCAAATTGTGTTCGAACTCGGCATCCCGGTGTTGGGTATCTGCTACGGCATGCAGACCATGGCCGCGCAACTGGGCGGCAAAGTCGAGAGCGGTTTGGTGCGTGAATTTGGTTATGCTGAAGTGCGTGCGCACGGACATTCGAAACTGCTGGAGGGTATTCAGG
>JANMZU010000532.1:0-4505 GCA_031383585.1 Betaproteobacteria bacterium | reverse complement strand
AAACAGCGAACCCTTCTGTTTCTCTAGTGTGGCGATGATGTTGGCAAGTGTGCCGAGCTGCAGAAAATAGTCATAACCACTGGTAGTACCGTATTCAAACGGTACTTCGACCTTGGGCGGCAATGACGGAGAGTCCTGTTGTTTGAAGAAGGTGTAGAAGCCGTAATTGGCAGCCAGCATGAATGCGCCATTGTGATAACTGTCGTCGTTCATGTAGAGGTCAGTCACGGCTGCTTGCGGTGACGCCGCCTTGATCGCAGGATGGCCGTCGATGATGCTGGCGGACGCAAAAAAGCCCGGATACGAAATCCCCCAGATGCCGACTTTGCCATTGTTGTTCGGGATATTCTTTAGCAGCCACTCGACGGTGTCGTACATGTCGGTGCTCTCGTCGACATCGCCGGCTTTCTTGTTCGGTTTGTGCGGCGTCATTTCGACAAACGTGCCTTCAGACTGGAAGCGGCCACGCACATCCTGCATCACATAAATGTAGCCGGCCCTGTCGAATTCTTCGGTAGGCCCAAGCTTTCTTGGGTATCTATCGACACCGTAGGGCCCCACGTCATAGGGCGTGCGTACCATCAGGAACGGCGCAGGTTTTGATTGATCCTTGGGCAGATAGACGGCAGTGAAAAGTTTCTTGCCGTCGCGCATCGGGATGCGATATTCGTATTTGGTGTAATGCTCTTTGAGGCTGTGTTCCGGCGGTGCTGCTGGAGCGGTCGGCTGCGCGTGAGCTACCGTTGCGATGACGAGAAACAGGACGGTTAGGATTGTGCGGAACATAGTTGGTGTTACTCCTGATAGCTGCGACTTCGATACGCCTACCGGCGTTAGTGTGCGACCGTTTTACCCCACCCTCTAACCCCTTCCAGGGCGCGCTGGCCGCTGCATCGGCCAACCGTTCCGCGAGCCCGACGCACGCGTCGCGAAACCCTCGCTTCACCGCCTCGCAGGGGGGGGGCAGAGCGTCACCGTGACGGCGGTAGCAACTAAGTCCCGTCCCCCGTGGATACGGGATAAGGCTGGGATGCAGGCGTAGCGCCAGCACCCAAATCCCAAAAAACCCCCGCCATTACCCCCAACCCTTCACGCGCAATCGAGCCCAGCATGTGTTCGTTCGGCGCATGTTGCGAGCATGCCGAATACGAATGCGGAATCCAGATCGTCGGCAAACCGAGCGTATCGGCGAAAACTTCGTTGGGCAACGAGCCGCCCAGGTTGGGCAATATGGCGGGTTTGATGCCGGTAGTACGCTCGATGCTGGCTACTGCCCAGCGCACCCATTTCGAATCAGGGTCAAGGCGGGTTGCATGCATCGGTTCTTCGCGCGCCGCCGCAACCTTGACTTGGGCAAATCCTTCGCGCTGCATGTGCCGCTGCAATGCTGGCACCACATCATCTGGATCAACGCCCACCACAAACCGCAATTGACATCTCGCCCAGGCCTTGCCTGCAATAGCGTTCACCGGAAAATCCGGGTTACCGACTTTCATCGCCAGTACCGAAAAACTCGACCAGCCGAATACGCGCTCCGCAGGGGTCAAGCCCGGCTCACCCCAGTCGACATCGATGTCGGGCGCATCATCGCCACCGGCGGGTTCGCAATCCGCGAGCGCTGTTCTCACCGAGTCGGCAATCGGTGCGGGCCGCCATTCAGCTATGCGGATGGCACCATTGTTGTCGGTGATGCTGGCTACCGCGTGCGCGAGCAGGATGCCAGGGTCAGCAATCAAACCGCCCCAGTTGCCGGAATGATGTGCACCGGCGCGCAGGTCAATCGTAAGGTCAAAATTCATCACGCCACGCGAGCCGAGAAAAATGGTCGGCCGTCCGGGCGCGACACGCGGGCCGTCGGAAGCGATGAACACATCCGCCGCCAATTCATCTTTGTGTCCGGCACAAAATTCGTTGAGGCCGGGTGAGCCGGTTTCTTCGCCGGTCTCGATGAGCAACTTGACATTGAATCCGAGTTTGCCGCGTGCCTTCAGTACGCTTTGAAGCGCGCCAATATTGATGGTGTGCTGGCCCTTGTTGTCTGCCGTGCCACGCCCGTAAAGTTTGTCGCCTTCCACAATCAGCGTCCACGGTGCGATACCCGCACGCCATTGCGCGTCGAGCCCACGAATGACATCGCCGTGGCCATAGGACATCACCGTAGGAAGATCACCAGCCTCAATACGAGTGGCAATCAGAAACGGCCCACCCTTGCGCGGATTTGGATAGACCTTGCACACGAAGCCCAGTGTTTCGAGCGATGGCGTAAGTTCCTTGACGAGATAGTCGCTGAGCTCGGTGGCACGGTCCGGGTTCTGGCTCTCGGTGGGAATCGCCACGCGACGTGCGAGGTCGGCGTGAAAGCCTTTGCTGTCGAAGTACGCGTGGGCTTCGGCGACGCTGGCGGCGCGAGTCATCTGCTATTGCCTGGCGGCATCGTGACGTTGAAAAAGTTTCTGCCACTTCTTGACCAAAAGGTAGCAGGAGATAAGCAGCACCGGTAACAGGATGACC
Organism: Betaproteobacteria bacterium; assembly: GCA_031383585.1. Classification (GTDB taxonomy): domain Bacteria; phylum Pseudomonadota; class Gammaproteobacteria; order Burkholderiales; family Usitatibacteraceae; genus UKL13-2. The sequence goes on along the minus strand of JANMZU010000532.1, from coordinate 1,994 downwards.
ACCCTCGTTAGTGCCGACAATCGATCAAACAGCAACTCCATGAACGTCGCGCCCAGCAATGCGGCACCTGACAAGCCGACCAGGGCCGTCAGCAAGATCGCCACAGCCCAATCCGATAACGCTACTTTGGTGGCGGGGCCAGGAGGCACGGCGTGTGGGTCTTCCTTGAGAAGCTCCTTTGGATTGTTCATCTGCATCTCCGACAAAATCTGGTTGATCGTGTTTTCGGCCGCGTGTGCGCTTGTGGGTAACAGTCGCATCTGTGGTTGAAGCGGCGAACTTGCTATTTTGCAGAATACAGTAAGCCGCAGCAATCGTTCACTTGCGGGCGAAAAATCTATGGAATTTGCTTTATACCGATGCCAATCTGGTGAAGCCCGCCTCCAGGTCACAAATCAGATCGTCCACATCCTCCAAACCGATGTGATAGCGCACCAACGGTCCGCCGCGCCAGGGCTGCACGGTACGGGCATTGCCGATATGGGCAGGGGCGACCAGACTCTCGAAACCGCCCCAGGAATAGCCAAGACCGAAAAGCGCGTAGTGGTCCAGCATCGCAGCCAACTGCGGCTTTGAGCAGGGCTTCAGTTCGATGCCGAACAAGCCGCTGGCCCCGCTGAAATCGCGCTTCCACAGCGCGTGTCCCGGATCGTCGGGCAGCGCCGGATAGAGCACCCGTTGCACCTCTGGCCGCGTGGCCAGCCATTGGGTGATGGCAAGCGTGGCCACCTCATGCTGCTTCATGCGTACGCCCATGGTGCGCATTCCCCGCAAGACAAGGAAACAATCGTCAGGCGAGGCACGCTGGCCAAGGCTGATTGCCGCGTGCTTCAGAAGTGGCCAGGTTTCTTTCGTCGCGACCACCAGACCAATCACCACGTCGGCGTGCGCTGCATAGTATTTAGTCGCAGGCTGCACCACCAGATCGACGCCGTGCGCGATGGCATTGAAGAAATAACCCGTCGCCCAGGCGTTGTCCATGATCACCAACGCACCGTGCGCATGGGCAACTTTGGCGATGGCGGGAATATCCTGCACTTCAAAGGTATGCGAACCCGGACTCTCGGTATAAACCGCCCGGGTGTTGGGTTTCATCAGCGCCTCGATGCCGGCGCCGATCAGCGGATCATAGAACTCGATGGTGACGTTGAAGCGTGACAGAAAATCTGCGGCAAACAAACGGCCGGGCGCGTAGCCGCTGTCGGTCATCAGCACATGGTCACCGGCTTTCACGCAGGCCAGCAACGCGCCGGCGACGGCGGCAAGCCCGCTCGGGAATGTCGCAGCACGATAGCCGCCCTCGATTTCGGCCACTGCATTGGCCAGCGCCAATTCCTGTGGCATGTTGAACACGCCGTAGGTGGTGACCTGCTCGTCGGCGTTCCACGCGACCTGTGTTGCGTCCATCTCGGCAAGCGAATCGAACAACACTGTCGAGGCGCGGTGCAGGGGTACGGTAACAGTTTTGGGGTCGTTGACGGCTTTGCGGCCGAGGTGGGTGATTTGGGTGTTTTTTTTCATTGATTGGTCAATTCCTGAAGCTCACAGCACCAGCCGCGCTGATGCATCTCAACAAACCTTCATTCACACCAAATTTAATTGCTGCAGCCGCCGAGACCCATGCGAATGCATCATGCTCATCGGACAACGTAACCTGCCTGTCAATGGTACGGCAATGATAGGTGATACCAATTGCCTCATCCTTGCCCGTGCCCCGGTAGAAATGAAACGTGTCCAACGGCTTGAGAATCTCGACAATCAACCCCGTCTCTTCCCGCGCTTCCCGCGCTGCAGCAACCACAGGACTCTCGCCGTGTTCGACCCTTCCGGAAACACCCTCCCACTCTCCAGGCGCATGGTCCTTGTCGGCACGCCTTTTCAGCAATAGAAATTCGCCTTGATGTTCAATCAGGAGAGACACGACGACAATGAACTGTGCACTCATAGGGGGTGGGCGACAATTCTAAGTGCCGCTTGTGGTATCGAAAGGCAAC
>JANMZU010000858.1:0-3316 GCA_031383585.1 Betaproteobacteria bacterium | reverse complement strand
GGCGTTTGAACTGAACCCCAATTCGGTCGAGGTGCATCGCTCACAATCGGGGCAGCATCTAAGGCGGCGGCGTTTCGAAGACATGCGTACCTGTCTGCTGAAGGCGATGGCACTTGACCCACTCGCGATGATGACACGTGTGAATTTAGTCCTGTGGGCCGTCGCTCAACATCGATACGACGAAGCCGAACAGATGCTGAACGAACTCAAACAACTGAACCCGGGGTGGTGGGTGCCCGAGCCCCACCTCGCACGACTCGAACAAATTAAGGGCAACCAGACCGCAGCAATCGAGCACATCGTCAAATGGCAGCAGTTGCAGGGCAATACGGAAGCCGCCGCTTTCACGCGCGCCGAACTGGATGCGGGCGGCTGGCAGGGTTATATGCGGGCCGCGATTGCTGAGCCTGCGAGGGCGAACATAGGGCGCGCCTATCTCGCGTACTCTCACCTCGTGCTGGGTGACCAGGACGCCGCGTTTGCGCTGTTGCATGAATCTGTTTCTGCACACGATGAAAGCATGTGGGTGATTGTGGCTGATCCCCGCTTTGAACCGCTTTACGGCGATCCGAGATATGCCGAGCTCGTCAAACTCACGGGGTTTATGGAGGGCGTGGAATGACCCAAGCCATCTTCCTTTCCTACGCATCCCAAGACGCCGACGCCGCGCGGCGCATCTGCGACGCCCTGCGTGCGGCTGGGCTTGAAGTTTGGTTTGATCAATCGGAGTTGCGCGGCGGTGATGCCTGGGATGCCTCCATTCGCAAGCAGATTAAAGAGTGCACTCTGTTCGTGCCGATTGTTTCCGAAAATACCCAGCAGCGCCCGGAAGGCTACTTTCGTCTGGAGTGGAAGCTTGCGGTAGATCGTTCGCATCTCATGGCGGACACGCACGCATTCTTGTTCCCGGTGGTGTTGGGTAGTGTCAGCGAACCAGCCGCGCTGGTACCAGACAAGTTCCGAGAGCGGCAGTGGTCACGGCTGAATGATGATTCGGCGATAAAGGCGTTTGTGGCACAGATTGCCAAACTCACCGGTGGGAGCGCCTCTCCGGGCAAAAACACGCCATACACCGCGCCAATACTTGCGATTGCTCCGCAGGCTGCAGCGAAGGGCGACACCACACCCTCCATTGCAGTACTCGCCTTCGCCAACCGCAGCGCGAGTGCCGACGACGAATACTTCTCCGACGGCCTTGCCGATGAACTACTCAACGTACTATCCAAAATCAAAGGCCTGCGGGTGGTGGCGCGCACCTCTTCTTTCGCCTTCAAAGGCAAGTCCGACGACATCGCCACCATCGGCGCGAGATTAAACGTCGCCACCCTCCTCGAAGGCAGCGTACGCAAGTCTGGTAACCGAGTTCGCATCTCGGTGCAGTTGGTCAAGGTCGCCGATAGCGCGCATTTGTGGAGCGAGACCTACGACCGCACACTCGACGATATTTTTGCGGTGCAAGATGACATCGCACAAGCGGTGGTGACGGAGTTGCGCGCCACACTCATGGGAAGCACTCATGACGACACGAAGGCATCTAGCGTGCGTGCCGAAATCGCCAATGCCGCAAAAGGTCGAACTGATAATGGCGAAGCGCATCGGTTACTGCTGCAGTCGCGTTTCCTGATCAGTCGAGCCGGCCCGACTGACCTGGAGCAAGGTATCGACTACGCGAGACAAGCGTTGGCAATTGATCCGACATTTGCGATGGCTTGGACATGGCTATCGCGCGGGCTGACCTTCGCCGCCGCGTTTGGCGCGGCACCGGTGATCGAAGCCAATATCGAGGCGCGCGCCGCAGCAGAGAAAGCAATCGCGCTTGAGCCGGATTTGGTTGACGCCCTTGTCGCACTGGTCTGGCACAAAAATTGGTACGAGTGGGATTGGCCCGGTGCAACTACCCTCGTTCAGCGCGCACTTCGGTTAGCCCCCGATGATCCTGCCGTGCTGGCGAGTGCTGCGGCGCTCTACAACGCGATCGGCCAAAACGAAACCTCCTTGGCATACGCGCAACGCGCCGTTGATTTGGATCCACTGAATCCGTCTAGCTGGCGCGAAATGGGAGGGACGCTTGTCACGATGGGCAAGCTTGGCGAGGGCGAGGCCATGTGGCGCAAAGTGCTGGAGCTGTCGCCAAACTCCCTTAGTGCGCGCGCCGGGCTCGCCAGGAATCTTTGGCGTCAAGGACGACACACCGAAGCCATTGCAATGGCAGAAAGCGAGACAGCCGATTGGGCGCGCTGGAATTCTCTCGGCATACTTTACGCATTGGAAGGCAATATCAGCGAGGCGGATAAATCACTCGCGCTGTTGATTGACAAGCTTGGGCACCGCGCCGCAGTTCAGGTCGCCATGAACTACGCAGCGAGGCGGGATGCCGATAACGCCTTCCTGTGGCTTGAGCGCGCCTATACACAGCGTGATTCCGGGTTAGCGTTTTTGAAGGCGGGCTGGATTTATGAAAGTCTGTATGACGACCGACGCTGGCCGGCGTTCTTAAAAAAAATGGGGCTGGATGGCTAAGTTCTGCCATGACGCCAAGATAAACATGCCGACTAAATATCAGCGATGAAACGATTCCATTCCCAAAAATGACCCAAGCCATTTTCCTCTCGTATGCTTCCCAAGATGCCGACGCCGCGCGTCGCATTTGTGCCGCGCTTCGCGCCGCTGGTCTCGAAGTATGGTTTGACCAAAACGAACTACGTGGCGGTGACGCGTGGGATACATCGATCCGCAAACAGATTAAAGAGTGTTCACTGTTTGTGCCGATCATTTCGGACAACACCAATGCGCGTGAGGAGGGATATTTCCGCTTGGAGTGGAAGCTGGCGGTAGATCGTTCGCATTTGATGGCGGAAAACAAGGCGTTCTTCTTTCCGGTAATTTTGCGCGACTTATCGGAGGCCGCTGCATTGGTGCCAGAGAAGTTTCGGGAGCGGCAGTGGATACGGCTTAATGATGACGTATCGTTAGCCGCATTCGTCGAACGGGCAGCGCGCCTGCTTTCGCCGGACGCACTTTCTTTGCCGCCCTCCCCATCGCCGCGCTCTGCCACCGTAAGCGCTGCGCCGATGGTTTCAAAAGAGATACCCCAGCGTCCAGCGCTCCGGCGCGGCCTGCTTTATGGTGCCGTCGCACTCGTGATGGCAATCGCGGTCGGGGCCGCCGTAATGCTGAACCTGAATTCCAAAAACGCGGAGATTGGTTCGGTCGCCGTATTACCGTTTGAAAATAGCACCGGGGACGTCGCCATTGAATACCTGAGCGACGGCATCTCGGAGAGTCTCATCAACAAACTCTCAGGCCTTAGTGGGCT
>JANMZU010000204.1:0-1929 GCA_031383585.1 Betaproteobacteria bacterium | reverse complement strand
GACGCCCTCGCGAAATACCCGTCTTGTCAGCGGCGTCACCAGCACCGGAACGGCGCCCAGACTTTTCACGTCGTCGACATAACGGGCAATGTTGACCGGGAATTCTGTAGCGAGATCGGTGGACCTGCCAGGTTTGCCCGGCTGATCGTTATGGCCAAACTGAATCAGTACATACGTCGTCGGCGCTGCGGCCTTCTCGCCTAATAAACTCATCACGTTGTCCCACAGACCTTCCGCGCGGAAACTCCCCGAACTGCGCCCGCCTCTGGCGAGATTGATGCATTTGACGTTTGCGCGAAACGCAGCACAGAGTGCATCGCCGTAACCGGTACGCGTTGCCATCGTCGAATCACCAACAAGAATGACGCGCACTGCACCGACTTCTGCGGGGCTTGCGGAGGTCAAAAATGAACTCGCCGCCAAACATGCCGCGAGAACAAACGAGCGGCCTGACCAGCGGGTCATGTTGTGCGCCCTGTTGTAGATCCTCAAATTTTTGCCGAGAGTGTCTTGTTGTAGACGGTCGCGCCTATCGTGACATTCTTGAGCACCAGACCCTCGACGTTGTAGAGGTATAGCGGATTGGCCGCATTTGCCGGTGTCCCAAGATCGCAATCCGTGATAGTCACATTGACAACGGGCAGCACCTTGGGCGTCTTGTCGGTGCCATTGTAGCTGGCGGGCACCGGCCCTTGAATCACGATCGCCTGATAGCCCGCGTAATTGCCATTCTTTGTCGCAACATTGCCGACCTTCACATTCGAGATGTGTATGTCGGAAACGACCGGCGGTCTGGTACGAACGTTATCGTTGATTGGATCGTAGTCGCAATCGATGGTGATCACGCCACCTGCGGAGGTGGCGACAGACTGGACTGGAATCGGCGAACCCGGCAGGGGCTTGTAAAACGACGGCGTGGTTCGCACGCCATTGGGCACAGAAATATTGCGGATATGAATATTCTTCAGGTAGCCGCCTCTACTCATGTTGGTCTTCAGACGGATTGCAATATTGAGTGGATCGGTTTTCCAGTTCTTGTTTTCAAAAATGAGGTTCTGTACGAATACGTTCTGGATACCGCCGGACATGATGCTGCCAAAGGTGATGGCACCGTGGCCACTGTGCATGACGCAGTTTTGCACGACAATATTTTGTGCCGGTCCATATTGGATGTCAGGACCCTTGCCAGCGTCGACAGCGATGCAATCATCACCAGTATCAAATGTGCAGTCCTCGATCAGAACCCGGTCGCAAGCTTCTGGATCGAAGCCATCGCTATTGGGCCCAAGACTGTTGGCGTAGATTTTCTTGACATGCATGTTGCGGCAGTTAACGGGATTGTGTTGCCAGAACGGCGTATTGGTCACCTGATAGCCCTGGAGAAGCACATTGTTGCAGCCGATGAACTGGATCATGTGCGTTCGCAGGTAGTGCCCCAGCCCGAAAATTCTCTTTTCCACCGGTACGCGAGCCTCGCCGAGCGCGCGCAGAAAATTGGCGTCGCAACGCCAACGCTCACCTTCACCCTGAATGAATTTCATTTCGGCGGCATTGAGATGCGGCGCAAGCGCTGCAAGCGAAATGGGGTTCAAGTTATTGACTGTCACTTCGCTGCGCGCCGGATCATGTCTGACGTAATCTCCCGATCCAGCCGGGCCATCCCCCGACGCCTTGGGCTTGGCTCTGCCTTTCCACGACCACCAGCAGTCGGGGCTGTCGGAAAATTTGACGCCCGCTTGGCCATTGAGAATGCTGGTCCAGTCCTCACCCGTGAGGGCGATGTTTTCCTGGCCGTAGGCATACACCATTGGTGAAAAATTCAACAGATCGTTGCCTTCCCATCGGGTGATGACCAAATTGCCATTCTTGCCGCAAGGGTGCGTGCCGTACTTTGCGTAGTCCGCAGGATTGTTGCTGAAAAAGACGTGC
>JANMZU010000365.1:0-3645 GCA_031383585.1 Betaproteobacteria bacterium | reverse complement strand
TTGTAGCGCTCCCGTTCGTCCTTTGTCGACGTCGGGCCAACGAGCATGCCATAACCTCCCGAACCTTGTGTTTCTTTGATGACCAAGTCAGCCATGTTGGCGAGAACGTAATCTAGATCGTCCTTGTTGGTCAAAATGTAGGTGTGTACGTTCTTTAGAATCGGTTCTTCACTGAGATAAAAGCGGATCATTTCCGGCACGTAAGGATATAGCGACTTGTCATCGGCCACACCCGTACCAATAGCGTTTGCCAATGTCACCCGGCCTGCGCGATAGGCGGCCATCAGTCCAGGCACGCCGAGCATGGAGTCGGGCCGGAATGCGAGCGGGTCAATGAAGTCGTCATCGATCCGTCTGTAGATAACATCAACTTTCTGCGGCCCCTGCGTGGTGCGCATGAAGACGGTATTGTCGCTGACAAACAGATCTACACCCTCGACGAGTTCGATACCCATTTGTTGTGCAAGGAACGCGTGTTCAAAATAGGCGGAATTGAAGTTGCCGGGGGTCATCAGCACGATGGCGGGATTGTCGACGCCGACAGGGGCCGCGTTTCGCAATGTTTCGAGAAGCATGTCCGGGTAGTGCGCGACTGGTCGAATGGTTTGCGCGGCGAACAGCTCTGGAAACAACCGCATCATCATTTTGCGGTTTTCGAGTAGATAGGAGACCCCAGACGGTGTGCGCAGATTGTCTTCCAGCACGTAGTACTCGCCGTCCGCGTCTTTTACGAGGTCAATGCCCGCGACGTGTGCGTAAATGCCACCTGGCACATCGACGTGCATCATTTCAGGGCGAAACTGGCTATTCCCAGTCACGAGTGCAGTCGGCACTTTGCCAGCTTTGAGAATATTCTGTTCGTGATAGACGTCGTGCAAAAACGCGTTCAGTGCGGTAATGCGTTGCGTCAATCCACGCGCAACTACTTCCCATTTTTTTCCGGGGATCACGTGCGGCACGATGTCGAACGGGATGAGTCGCTCGGTGCCTGTGGTTTCGCCGTAAACAGCAAAGGTGATGCCGACACGGTGGAACATCAAATCGGCGGCCTCACGATTTTGCTCAATTTTTTCCGGGGGTGTATTTTTCAGCCAATCTGAAAAGGCGGCATATTGCGACCGGACACTGCCATCAGCCGCGTACATCTCGTCGTAAAAAGGTTTTAGCGCCATAGGTGAGTTTTGTTTGTGTGGTAGCTTTAGGTGACCGCACACGGTCCAGGCTTACGAGCGCGCGGAGTTGGTGCGAAAGTGCAAAGCAACCCCCATGCCTGAATATACCTTTTTTTCAAGTTCGCGCGTGAAGCGGGTATGCAGGCATCGCATAAAATATCCTCCATGTTGATACAGGATTTTTATCTGGCCGACGCAGTTTCGGCAACACGAACAGTGCTCACTGGTCGATCCATTGCCGTTCGCGCGCTTGATTTTTTGGCGGCTGCCGCGCAAGCCAGCCCACTGGAATCGCGCAGCAAATTACTCGAAAAATCCCTTGAGATCGTCACGATACTGGTGAGTATTGACAGTGATGACGAGACTTGCGCAGCAGCCCTGCTTGTCGCCGCCATGCCGCGCAACGCCATCGACTCTGCAGTCATCGTCGACGCGTTTGGCATTGACGTATGGGAGCTGGTTAACGGTGTGCTCCGGGCCGGGCGGATTGACAGCATCTCCACGCAGCCGGTGACCGGCGCCGGTAATTTAGCACTGGAGGCGCTGAGGAAAATGCTGCTTGCGCTCGCCGATGACGTGCGCGTGGTTCTAATCAAGCTGGCTGAACGCGTCGTTTTTATGCGTTCAATTACTAAGGCGGATGAAGCCACGCGCCGGTTAGCGGCGCAGCAGACAAAAGATCTCTTCGCTCCCCTTGCAAACCGGCTGGGTGTGTTTCAGGTGAAATGGGAGCTGGAGGATTTCAGTTTTCGATTCCTTGAGCCGGAACTCTATAAGCGCATCGCGCTATTGCTCGACGGAAAGCGCAATGAACGCGAAGCCTACATTGCACGAGTTCTTGAAGCGCTGCGAATCGAGATGAAATCGCTCGGCATCGATGCCGAACTTGCAGGTCGGCCGAAACATATTTTTTCCATTCACCGAAAAATGCAGTCGAAGAATGTGCCCTTCGAGCGGCTTTACGATATTCGTGCCATTCGCGTTCTGGTGGATAGCGTTGCAGATTGCTATGCCGTGCTTGGACTCGCACACGACCTTTGGCAGCCGATTCAAGGAGAGTTTGACGATTACATCGCGCAACCGAAAGCAAACAACTATCGGTCACTGCACACGGCGGTTGTCGGGCCTGAAGGCAAGACACTGGAAGTGCAGATTCGGACGCGCGAAATGCACGCCGCGTCCGAGCACGGCGTAGCGGCACATTGGCGCTATAAAGAAGGTGCTGGCCCCAAAACTAGTGCCGACAAGAAATTTGACAGCAAAATAGCCTGGCTTCGGCAAGTACTGGAGTGGAAGCGTGAACTCGTCGACCAGGTGGGCTTTTCAGAACAAGTCAAGCAAGGATTATTTAACGACACCATTTACGTCTTCACACCACAGGGTAAAGTTGTGGACTTGCCGACTGGCTCAACGCCGGTTGATTTTGCATATCACGTACACACCGATTTGGGACATCGTTGTCGCGGCGCCAAACTGGACGGTCAGATTGTTCCGCTCAATACGAAGTTGCAAAACGCGCAGCGCGTTGAAATTCTTGCCGCAAAGATTGGTGGCCCATCTCGCGACTGGATTAACCCGCAGTTGGGTTTCCTATCGAGTCATCGCGCGCTGAGCAAAGTGCGTGCATGGTTCCGGCAAGAGTACTTTGAGGTCGACGTCGCTCACGGTCGGCAAACCATGGAGCGCGAATTGGCTCGGGCCGGTGCAACATCGCTGGCATTGGACAAGGTCACCGCTGCACTGGGACACAAGGAGCTGGACGAGTGTTTGGCGGCGATCGGACGAACTGAAATAACGGCACACCAGATTGAGGTTGCGATACGTGAGGCGCGCGAACCTTCCTCACTAAAACCTGCGGCGTCTGCGGGTACGGAAGGACCGGCAGTTTTGGCGGCCGGTGCTTCTGCGGCAACATCTAAAGTATTGGGTGGTGTGGTCGTGTTGGGGGTCAACAATATCGCGACCATGGTGGCGAAATGTTGTAAACCGGTGCCACCTGACCAGATTATTGGTTTTGTAACGAAAGCCCGCGGCGTCACAGTGCACCGCGTGGACTGCATAAACATAACGACGCTCAAGGCCGACCAGTTGCAACGCCTCATGCCTGCGGATTGGGGAAATACAGGGGATCAGCCGTTCCTTGCGGATTTCGAGCTGGAAGCCGAAGACCGTCAGGGACTATTGCGTGACGTATCCGAGGCGCTGTCGCGTGAGCGGGTCAATGTCGTGGGCGTGAACACACAGTCGCGAGGCAATCGAGCATCGATGCGATTTACCGTCGAAGTGCGCCTTGCTGAGCACCTGCAACGCGTATTGCGAGCAGTCAGTGATGTTCCCGGAGTCCAAACCATCAGGCGGCGTTAATCTCCGGTCCAGTTTGGATAAGCATACGATTACGTTGCGGTCGGTGCCGGCAATAAGCTAAAATGTTGAACTGTTGTATCACGGCAGGCACGTAGCTCAGCTGGTTAGA
>JANMZU010000362.1:0-5735 GCA_031383585.1 Betaproteobacteria bacterium | reverse complement strand
AGTATCTGCCGCAGGCGTTGAGCGTCGGTCAACTGCTTTGCAGTCGATTTCAGTTGACTCAGGAATGCCGCCAAGTTGGTGAGTACCGATTGGATCAACGCCTGCTTGGCATGCGTGCTGGTAATGGTCAATCGCGTCTGTCCACCATGCCGCGTTTGCGTGGCAACACCGTGCAGCAACAACGGGCGGCTGGAAATCGCTTCGAAGTGCTTGTGCGGTTGTGCCAGCCGAACAAACAGCGTCCACCAGTTATAGATCAGGGCCACCGTGCGCGCGATGAGCCGACAGCGCGCCAAGTCTTGCGTGGTAAAGCCGCCCCATCCCCATTGGTTCTTCAACTCATCGAAGTTGTTTTCCGCATCGGCACGGTCACGATAAAGCTGGGCTAGCGCGAAGATGTCGTAAGTGGTCGAGGTGACCAATACGGCATACTCAAATCGCGCTGACGGTATCCCGCTTTCAATGAACGCAAACTGTGTTTGTGTCTCATCGTCTTTGCCCGTCAGCAGCAACTCTCCCATGAGTTTCCTGCGCAGAACGACCACGCGCCGCGACCGACTCCAGCCGGTTAGTTTCAGTTCGTCATCCACGCCCTCCCATCCTTGTCCGGCATCGGTCCAGCCAGCGTCGCCAAAGCGTTTCCTAATGAGTGCCTTGACGTTCTTGGTCAGACGCAGTTTGGTCAGGTAATGTTGGTCGCGCGCCTCGGCCTGGCACATCACCGGCTCGGTGCCAAAGGCGATATCGCCGCGCATCAGTGTTGGGCGTTCGGCCTTCGATAATCCATCGAGCCACGCCCAGATACTGGGCATGCTGTGCATTGGCGCCGTTTCGTTGCCGGGCATCACGTCGACCGACAGCGCCAGCCGGGTATTTGCCATCAGTGCGCTGTGATAGCAGTGCGATGGTCGTCCAGGCTTCTTCGGGTTGTAGCCGATCAGCGCCCCTTCCTGTTTGCCATACAGACACTTCACGGTGGCATCCAGATCGAGTATCCAGGGCGTGGTCAGCAACGGCTGGGTGGTCTTCAGCAGATGCGAATCGAGCCAGGTCAGGCCGACTGTCTCGTCCATCTGCAACAGTGCACGCCGCGCCGAGTCCGCTGATACAAATTTGTCCACCCCCATCAGTTCCGGGTGGATGCCGTCGTTACGAATGGCACTGATATGCGCGTAGCGGTGGTGACCGGCGAGGATCGACAGCAGCAAGGTGGCCAGCACGGCGCGTTTGTCGGGGGCGTTGTTGCTGGTGTAGGCTAGCGGGCAGTCTGCAACCCAGGCGTCAAACAGTCCGCTGACATTGAGAAACTCGATGAAAAACGGTAACTGTCCAAGCGGCGTGACCGCCGCTGAAGGGTCCCATTCGACATGAACCCGACCGCCAAAGGTGTCGAGTGCAATCGGCTCATGTGAACTCGCCAATGCCTTGCGTTTTGCTTCACCCATCGGGTGAGCCCTCCCTTGGCTGAAAAACCATCGGAAACCCGCGTCCAGTATAGAGAATCGCTATCTGGTCGGGGAGCAACTGCTTTTTCTAGGTTGATCGATCAGCAAACCAATCGCACACGCATCGTGTGACGAAACTCGCATTCCTGCTTCAAATCCCCCGCTTCGCGTGACGGAGTACAATTTCTCCACGAGCATCAAATAATGCCGGCCTGAGGAGAATCGAATGATTATGTATTTTCGCTTTGCTGGTTGGGTCCTGCTGTCTGCAATCTTGTCGTTTTCAGCGACGTCTTTTTCTCAGGGCGTATCGGCCAACACAATTTTGATTGGTCAATCCGCCGCACTTTCTGGACCGGCCGAGCAACTCGGCAACGAGATGAAGGCAGGTGCAGAGGCGTACTTCAACATGGTCAATCAAAGCGGCGGCATAAATGGCCGCAAGATCAAACTGATATCGGTTGATGACGGGTATGAGCCAGACAAAGCAGCCGCCAACACTAAAAAATTGATCGAGGAGGAAAAGGTCCTCGCGTTGTTTGGCTATGTAGGTACGCCAACATCAAATGCGGCATTGCCCCTCTTTACCGCGGCGAAGGTCCCGTTCATAGGCGCGTTCACCGGCGCGCAAAGTCTGCGCGAGCCGTTCAACCGCTATCTTTTCAATGTTCGGGCGAGTTACTTCGACGAGACTGAGCAGATCGTTGCCCATCTGGTGCAGCAGGGCATCACAAAGATCTCGGTGTTTTACCAGAACGACGCCTATGGCAAGGCGGGACTCGCTGGGGTTGAGCGCGCCATGAAAAAACGCAAGCTGGAAATCACCAATACTGCAACGGTAGAGCGCAATACAACTGATGTATCCGCAGCAGTGGGAACGCTGGCGAAGTCTGGCACGAGCGTAGTGATTATGATTAGTGCCTACAAGAGCTGTGCGGCATTTATAAAAGCCATGAAGCTGGCTGGCGGACTCCAACAGTTTTGGAACGTGAGTTTTGTCGGCTCAAAGGCGCTCTCCGACGAACTGGCGGACGAGGGAATTGGCGTGCAAATTTCACAGGTTGTGCCGTTTCCCTGGTCGGAAACCAGCCCCATCGTGCGCGAGTACCAAAAAAATATTGGCGGTCGAGACAAGTATTCGTTTACTTCACTCGAAGGCTATATTGCGGCCAAGGTTCTGGTAGAGGGGCTTAAGCGCGCCGGGAAGAGTCCAACGCGTGAGTCACTTGTTGACGGTCTGGCCAATATGGGCAAGGCTGATTTGGGCGGCTTTACAGTAACCTTTACACCGACCGACCGCAACGGATCAAACTTTGTCGACCTGACGATCATTTCGCGTGGCGGGAAATTCAGAAATTGAGCCGGGGTCACCTGCCCTAAAGAGTGTTGATCGGTAGTCCGTCAAGCCAATATTGGCTTTACAATGCGCGTTTGCTGCGCCGCAGACCAGAATCGGCCCGGCCACATACTCAAGGGAAAATTTATGGATCATCCAATGCGCTGCAGCCTGACAGGCACTCTGCGCCGAGCCTCTGCTGTTGCACTGCTCACGACACTTGCTCTGCTTGCCACTTACGCAACCGCCCAGGGTGTCACTAACGATTCAATCATCGTCGGCCAGTCTGCGTCACTAACAGGACCTTCCGAGGAGCTCGGCCGTGAAATGAAGGCCGGTGCAGACGCTTATTTCAATGCCGTCAATGAAGCAGGCGGTATCAACGGCCGCAAGATCAAATTGATTTCGCTTGACGATGTCGGCGTTCCAGACAAAACCAAAACCAATACCCTCAAGCTACTTAACGAGGACAACGTTTTTGCTTTGTTTGGCTATACCGGCACGTACGCGATCAACCCGATACTGCCCCTGGTAGAGAAAAACAAAGTACCGTTTTTTGCGCCCGCCAGTGGTGATGTCGCCAACCGCGAGCCGCTAAGCCGTTATGTTTACAATATTCGTGCAAGCTACTCAGAAGAAACTGAGAAAATTGTTGAGCAATTAATTCGCCGCGGCCTGACCAAGATCGCAATTTTTTACCAAAACGATGCTTATGGCCGTGCCGGATTGGCTGGCTTGGAAAATGCGTTGCGGGCACGCAAGTCGAACATCCTGATTTTTGGCAGCACAGACCGTCATTCGACCAACGTGACATCTTCTGCACAAACCATTGCCAAGTCGGGCGCGCAGGCAGTCATCATCAGCGCCGGCGCCAACTCAGCCATAGCCTTCATTAAAGAAATGAAAAAACTCGGCTCGAGTGCACAATTTTGTCTACTCAGTTCAGCCGGCGCGATGACCGTTGCCGGACAGCTGGGCGATGAAGGCCGCGGCGTAGAAATTTCCCAGGTCGTACCTTCGCCTTTTTCCGAAAGCGAGCCGCTTGGTCGTGAATACCTGAAGCGTATTGGTGGGCCGACCAAGGCAAGCTTCGCGTCATTCGAGGGTTACATCGCCGCCAACATTTTTGTCGAAGGACTGAAAAAGGCGGGCAAGGGGCTTACACGCGAGACTTTTCTGACGGCAATGGACAAACTTGGCACGGTCGACTTGCGGGGTTTTCGCGCGAAATTCAGCGCAGATAACCATAACGGCTCAAGCTTTGTGGAGCTCACCGTGCTCGGCGCAGGCGGCACCTTCAAGCGCTGATAATTGATTTATTAGACAAAAAAAGGGCGTCACATGGCGCCCTTTTTTTGGTCATCGCTTGAGATTAGAACATGTGCTGGCCGCCATTGATGGCGATATTTGCACCTGTCACAAACGCCGCTTCATCCGAAGCCAGGTAGGCGCACAATCCGGCAACTTCCTCAGGCTTGCCAAGTCTGCCGATGGGAATCTGCGGCAGGATTTTGGAGTTGAGCACTTCTTCAGGAATCGCCGTCACCATGGCGGTACCGATGTAGCCGGGCGAAATCGTATTCACCGTCACACCTTTCCGCGCAACTTCAAGCGCAAGGGCTTTGGTAAACCCGTGCATGCCTGCTTTGGCGGCCGAATAGTTGGTCTGACCGAATGCGCCCTTCTGCCCATTCACCGACGAGACGTTGATCACCCGTCCCCAACCGCGCTCCACCATACCATCGACGATGGGTTTGCACATATTGAACACGCTATCGAGATTGGTGCTTACCACCGCGGACCAGTCAATTTTTGACATTTTCTTGAAGGTGGTGTCACGTGTGATGCCGGCATTATTGATGAGTATATCTATCGGTCCGACTTCCTTCTGAATCCTTGCAACCGCCGCGCCACACGAATCGAAATCTGCAACGTCGACTGCGTAAGCGTAAAAATGGTAATCACGCGCTTCCATCTCCTTGAGCCAAGCTTCTGATTTTGTATTCGAGGGCGAATAGGTCACGACGACTTTGATCCCCATGCGTGCAAGCTTCATGCAGATCGCTTCACCCAAGCCGCCCATCCCGCCGGTCACGACGGCAATTCTCTGTGTTGTTGGCATCTCTCTCTCTCCTGTTAGTTTTATTGGTTGCTATCTTTTTCAGTGATCACGCGATAGATCGTAATCGCAGCGAACAAGCCCTCCTGTGAAAATAATACACTCTGCCATCCTTCTTTGAAAACAAACATTGCCAGAAGCAAGGCAACAATCGAGCAGGCACGTCACATTACGCCTTGCTTCTTTTCCATTTCTGCAGCACGCGTAAAAAAGTTACGCCGAATATCCGGACGGCAAGCGCCACATAATTCATTACTCGTTAGATTTTTTCTTGCACATACCGGCCCGGTGCCGCCTCGATTGGCTTGAAGTCGATGCTGCCGAGGGAATCACGGGCAGGAATCATTTTCCCGCCAAATTGTTTAAGCCATTCCGCCCATCGCGGCCACCAGCTACCCTCGACCTCGCGCGAAGCAGCCAGCCATTCCTGTTGGGCAATATCGGGCGAGGGACCAATACGATGACTACGCCTGTTTTTTGACGCCGGGTTCACTACGCCTGCCACGTGGCCAGCAGCGCCAAGGACAAACTCAGTCTTGCCCGTAAGCAGTGACGCACTCTTGTACACGGTGCCCCACGGCACGATGTGGTCCTCTTTCGCGCCGAACACGAATGCCGGCATGTTTATGTACGACATGTCCACCGGCACGCCACACATCTTCAGCTTGTCGGCGCGCGCGAGATTGTTTTTCACGTACATGTTTCGCAGGTAATAGACGTACCATGGGCCGGGCAGATTTGTGCTATCCGAATTCCAGTAAAGCAGATCAAACGCCGGCGGTTTGGTACCTTTCAAATAATTGCCCACCACGTAGTTCCAGATCAGTTCATTGGC
>JANMZU010000304.1:0-2195 GCA_031383585.1 Betaproteobacteria bacterium | reverse complement strand
CCAGTTGCTGGGCATGGATTCGATGCGAGACTGGAAGGTGTCATTGAAAGAGTATCTCCGTGATTATTATGCCGAAGTGATTGCGGCCCTTGACGGCGCAAAATTGGCTGCGGAATAGTTTGCTGCTTATGCCTGAAGACCAAAAACCGCTGCGCATTGCCGCATTTGGTTTTCGCAGCTTGCCGCCGTCGGCCGGCGGGGCCGGAGCAGACAAGTTCGCGCTTGAACTCTTGCCGCGCCTCGCGGCCCTTGGGCACGCGGTGATCGCATATAATCGCGTCTATCCTGGCCAGATCAAGCCGGAGGGTGATGTGACTTTTCGCGGGGTGAAGGTGCGCTCTTTCCGCACCGTCGCCCGGTCGGGGTTCGACACGCTCTTGCACTCGTTCAAGGTCGCGCTCGACATTGTGTGGAACAACACTGCGGATGTTGTGCACATCCAGAATGGCGGGAACAGTCTGGTCGCGCCGCTCCTGCGGCTTTGCGGGAAGCGCACCTTTGTGAGTCAGGACGGCCTCGACTGGGAGCGCGACAAGTGGACATGGTATGGCAAGCTCTATTTGCGCTTAATGGCCCAACTTACGGCCCGTATTCACAGCCAGGTTATTTTTGATAACATCTTCGCGCGTAAGTATTTTGAAGATCGTTTTAATCGGAAATATGAGTTTGTGCCGTTTGGCGCGGATGTCGAATACACCGGGGAAGGTGAAGACATTCTTGCAAAGTTGGGCCTGACCCCCGGCAGCTATCTGCTCTTTGTCGGGCGATTTATCCCTGACAAGGGCTTGCAATACCTGATTCCGGCGTTCGAGCGGACTGCGCTCGACAAAACCCTTGTGCTTGTCGGTGGCAGCCCCAATCCGTCTGCGTTCGAGGCCGGGCTGCGCGAGGCGCGCGATCCGCGTATTGTCTTTCCCGGCTATATTTATGGTGCGCAAACGCATGCGTTGATGCGCCATTGCTTCGCATATATTCAGCCCTCGGATGTCGAGGGTTTGTCGCCGGTGATCCTCGAGAGTGCCTTTCTCGGTGCGCCGGTGATCTGCAGTGATATTGAGCAGAACCAGTATATTTTGGGCGATACCGGGCTATACTTCCGGAAAGGCGACGCAGCCGATCTGCAGCGCGTGCTGGAGCAGGCTGCAGCCGATCCGGCGCACTTGGCGGTGCAAGCTGCTGCACAGCGCAAGCGGATCGTCGCAGAGTTTTCCTGGAGCAGCGTCGTCGATGCACATGTGCGGATATTTCGCGACGCGGCAAGGCGGGTGGTACGCCGTTGAGGCACTTCCCAGCCAATCACGGCAGATTGGATTGGCTGGAAAGTACTTCTAAATATGCAGTGGAGACCGGTCTATGCGCGAATTTCCCATCTTGCCGCTGGGGCATAATAGGTCAGCTTGGCCCAGCCACTGTCACTTACGGTGATGTCGGCCAGGGTGCCGCACCAGGTCTTTGTGCCCGCTGCGCCGGTATTGTGCTTGATCGTGAAAGTGCCGCTCGCGGCGCGCAAGCTGACTTCCTGCCCGTCATAAGGCGCGATGCCGTTCACACCGAGAATATCAGACAGAATGCCGCCCCCGTTCACAAGGTGATACTCGAAAAATGGCGTGATTGCCCCCGCCGTGATGGTCAGCACCGTGGAGCGCCCCCGGTTGGCTGCCGTTGCACCGTTCAGGATCAGCGCGCTGTACTGGCCTGCTGGAAAAAACGCCTTGCCTTGCACCGTGTCGGGATTGGAGATCGTGAGGCTGTTCGGATTGGACGCTCTGTATCGCACAGCAACCGGCACAGGGTTGGCCGGGTTTGACTGCGCGAATAGCAGGCGCGAAACGGTGCCACTGCCCGTGATTCGGACCTCGGCGTCATAAGACAGCGCAACCGGATTGGTGTTGTTCCAGCTGTTTGCGGTGGCATTGTGGAACCACCAGTTGGCAGCGGTGAATCGGTCGGTGTTGACAACGTGCGTGCCGCGAAAGGCATAGACGTTGTTCATGCGCCCCTCGACGTAACCCACCACGCTTTCTGCGCCGTCGAAGGCGTTGTCGAGAGCCACGTCATTGACCCGTGCGTCGGCAATCGATCGCAAAAACCGACCCGCGTGCTTCCAGCCTGTCCCTGTGCCCCGCACGGCAAACCGGCCAAAGTCGATCAGGCCATAGGCAATGTCTGCCTGCCCGCCCGGCTGCGCGTTGGCC
>JANMZU010000266.1:0-4421 GCA_031383585.1 Betaproteobacteria bacterium | reverse complement strand
GAATTAGTTCGGGCGGCCTGAAATGAAAAAAGCCGCTTTCTCTATGAGATAAGCAGCTTTTTGGACTTGCTTGGACTTCTTGAAACGATTAACTGGTGGCCCGGGGCGGAATCGAACCACCGACACAAGGATTTTCAATCCTCTGCTCTACCGACTGAGCTACCGGGCCGTTTTTCACTTACCGTAGCAGTCACCCAACTTTCCGATGGGGGGACCGCTACTGGCAAGCCAGTTATTATAGCGGCTACCGGCCACAAATCCAACACTTGCCTAAGCTCCGCAATATTATCCTGGGCCTTCTGGTCTCCATTACTGGCGGCGCAATTTGCGCCTGGCTGAAAACGCCCCTGCCGTGGATGATTGGTCCACTGTTGGCGATGGCGATTTGCAACTTTAGCGGTGCACGTCTAGCCGCGCCGCCGCTTGGGCGCGAATTCGGGCAGTTGGTGATCGCGGTCACGCTCGGGCTTTATTTCACGCCTCTAGTTGCCCGCGAAGTGCTTGGTCAGGCTGGTGTGCTGGTTGCAGCGGCCTTTGGCTCAATTCTCATTGGCTACATAGGCAGCCGCGTTTTGGCGTATTACGCGCGAACAGACGACGCGACGGCATTTTTTTCCAGCGTGCCGGGCGGCGCGACAGAGATGGCGAATCTGGGCGAGCGTTTTGGGGGTGCCGTCGACAAGGTTGCTGTCGCGCATTCGTTGCGCATTCTGATGGTGGTTTGTACGATTCCGGTGTTGATGACACTGGCAAATGTGCACGGCGGAGACAGGTATGACCCTGTTTTGGTGCCATTTTCGTGGATCGGGCTGCTTGAAATATTGGCCATCGCCAGTGCGGGTGGGCTGCTCCTGATGTGGTTGCGATTTCCCAATGCCTGGATGATGGGGCCACTGGTCGCGACAATTCTGGTGTCAGCCACCGGCAATACGTTTTCGTCCATGTTGGGATTACTGACCAATTGTGGTCAGGTGCTGCTCGCGTGCGCGCTTGGTGCGCGCTTCTCGCGGCAGTTTCTGCGCGACGCTCCTCGCTTTGTTATGGTGGTTATGGCGTGCATATTGTTGATGATGTCGCTATCGGCGGCGATGGGCTGGGGGCTGGCCCGATTTACCGGCACATTCGTGCCGACGATGTTGTTGGCAGCTGCGCCGGGCGGTATCGCGGAGATGTCAATAACGGCGCGCGCATTACAACTTGGTGTTGCGCTGGTGACGGCAGCGCATGTCACCCGGGTGATTATCATCGTGACACTATCGCTGCCGATTTTTCAATTGATGGAGCGGCTTCGGGGGCAGAAGAAATCTCGCTCGCCCTGACACGGAACGTCTTGGATTGAACGGACAAAGTGAGGTTTTGAGCTGACACCTCACCCGGCCCGCTGCCGCTGGAGAGGGTGATAAGTACGGCACTATAAAGCCCTGCTGGCGCGTGAGACGAAAAAAGGGCAGCTTCGAAAGCTGCCCTTTTTTCTGAATCAGAACTTGACGCGAAAATTACTTTTTCTTTTCGTCTTTCTTGGCTTGCTTGGCGATGATCACGTCTTTGATAGCGTCATACGCATCTTGCGGAATGATCTTCTTGTTGATCAGGTCATCCTTGCCGCTGTAGGGACGGCCCTTGATGATAGCTTTGGCGCGCGCGTCACCTATCTTGGGCAGGGTTGCCAGGTCTTTTTCCGTTGCGGAATTGATATCCATTGGCTCTTTTTTGGCTTCTGGTGCAGCGGGGGCAGGCTTTGCTTCTGCTTTGGCAGCTGGCGCTGGCGCAGCAGCAGGTTTGGCCGCCTCCTGTTTTTGCGCAAAGGCTGAGCCGGTCGCGCCGATCAACAGTGCTGCGGCAAGGGCGATAATTTTTTTCATGAGGTCTCCAGAGTGTCGTGAGTTGAGTTGGTCCGATGAACGCGGCAAGTGCTGAGTTATTGGCCGCACATATTTAATCACAGGGCAAAAATTGCTGCCTGAAAATCGGCGGCATTGCGGCATTTCGCCGCATACAATCAACGCCATGAACAATCAAAAGTTTACTGAACGGGAAGAAGAATTTTGGGGTGCGCTGCAAAGCCGCGACTCTTCCTACGAAGGAATTTTCTTTCTGGGCGTCAAAACTACGGGCATATTTTGTCGGCCGGTCTGCTCGGCGCGAAAGCCGTTGCGCAAGAACGTCGAATTTTTTCCGGGAAAAGTTGAAGCGCTGCACGCGGGTTTTCGCCCCTGTCTGCGCTGTAAGCCAATGCACACGACCGGAGAAGTACCGACTCTGGTTGAAAAGCTGCGCAAGCAGATCGAGGGCGATCCCGGCACGCGATTACGTGAAAGTGACCTTATGAACATGGGCATCGAGCCGTCGACGGCGCGTCGTCAGTTTCAGCGATTTTTCGGCATGTCATTTCAAGCTTATCAGCGCGCGCGACGCATGGGTTCCGCGCTCGCTGCCGTCAGGAAAGGAGTCAACGTGCTCGATACACAACTGGATCATGGTTTTGAATCATCAAGTGGGTTTCGCGAGGCTTTTGGCAAGCTGTTTGGAACGGCGCCCTCAAAGTCAGGCGAGGTGCATTGTCTGCTATCGAAATGGATTGAATCGCCACTAGGTGCGATTCTGGCGCTGGCTGATGACGATGGGCTTTACGTTTTCGACTGGGTTGACCGGCGTGGTCTGGAGCGGGAAATCATTCGCTTGCGGGCGCGAACAAAATTCGTGATCGTCCCTGGCTCCCATGCGGTGCTGGATCAGGCAACCCGCGAAATCAACGAATATTTCGCCGGGCAGCGAACCGCATTCACCTTGCCGCTGGCGCACCGTGGCACAGATTTCCAGCGGCGTGTATGGGATGCGTTATTGGAGATCCCGGCGGGCGAAACGCGCTCTTATGCGGAGATCGCGAGAATCATCGGTAAGCCCAATGCCGTACGCGCAGTGGCGCGGGCCAACGGCGACAACTATCGGGGCATCATTATTCCGTGTCACCGCGTTATCGGCTCTGACGGCAGCCTCACGGGGTACGGCGGCGGACTCGCGCGCAAGCAGTGGCTGCTGGATCACGAGCGGGCAATGGTGTCAACTTGATTTAGCTAGACGCTGACCGCAAGAATAGCTGCGCGTGCCGCCTCAGCGTTGGAATAACGGTCTGCAACGTTTTTGGCCATCAACTTGTCAATCAGAGGCTGAAATTTCGCTAACCTCATCGGCAATAAGGGTATGGGTGCATTCATGTGCTTGCCCATCAGTTCATTGGGCGTGCTGGCTTCGTAAGGGCGGTGTCCTGTCAGCATTTCGAAGCAGAGCACGCCGAGTGCATAGATGTCACTGTGGGGCCCTACATTGCTACCTCGCGCCTGCTCCGGGCTCATGTAATAAGGCGTGCCGACCGCAATGCCGTGGCGGGTTAATGACATGGCGGAACCAAGCTGCTTGGCTATTCCAAAGTCGGCGATCACTGCTTCGCCCGTCATTCGCATCAGGATGTTGGCGGGTTTGAGGTCCCGATGTACAAAATCTGCAGCGTGAATTGCCACAAGTGCTGACGCAATTTCAGCGGCCCGCTTTTGGGCCTGTCGTGGTGACATACCCGCCTCGATGTCCAGACGCAGGTCTCCGCCTGGTAAATGTTCCATGCCAATGTACAAGCAGCGGTCACCGACTCCGTGAGCGTAAACATGGGCTACGTTCGGATGCGATAGTTTTGCCAGCATGTCGTATTCGACCATGAAGCGATTGATGGCTTCCTGTGCTGTTGAGTCAAGCAACTGTAGTTTGAGGATTTTCAGCGCATGCTGCTCGCGGCTGGCGATGTGCTTGGCGAGAAATACTACTGATGCAGCGCCTTCACCAAGTTTCTGGATAATTTCGTATCCAGGTATGCGCGGGACATCGTCGAGGACAGGATCAACGGCGAGTTGGTTTTGGGGGTTCTTTTCCTCACGCGCGGCCAGGCATCGTTCGACCGCATCGGCCATGTCTTGCGGCTTAAATGGCTTGGTCAGGAAATCGGCCGCGCCCACGTGCATGGCGCGACGATAGAGGTCGCGGTCGTCAAGACTGGATACAAAGATGATTTCCGGCTGGCCCAGTGCCGGCTCGCGTCGCAACGCGCGCGCGAAACTGAAGCCATCCATACCCGGCATGCGGATGTCGGTAATCACGAGGTCTGCCGGTTTGCTTCTGAGTTGCCTCAATGCCTCTTCCCCGCCACGCGCCGAAGTCGTTGGGCGCCCTCTGGCGGCGAGGGTACGCGAAATGAATTCGCGCATCACGATGTCGTCTTCAACTACGAGGATTGTCGGCATGCCCGTATCTTACTAGAGGCCCGAAAAACAAAAGCCGACTCGCGTCGGCTTTTGCAGGTTTCTTTGGAGACAATTTGTCTACCGGTTTGAGTGCCGGGATGGTGGCAAGGCGGACGGTTGCGACGTGTACGC
>JANMZU010000255.1:0-4191 GCA_031383585.1 Betaproteobacteria bacterium | reverse complement strand
CCGATTTCCTTGCCGGCGCGCGTGTAGAAGACCAGCGAAGAGGCGCGTGGAATGGCGCTCTCGCGCACGTTGCAAATGGAAAGTGTGTTGTGGTGACCGAGCTCCTTGGCGCGTTTTAATGCTTCCATGGTATCCAGCGTTTCACCGGATTGGGAAATGGTGACCACGAGTTGGCTTAGATTTGGAATGGAGTCTCTGTAGCGGTATTCATGCCCGAGTTCCACATTACAAGGGATACGTGCGATTGTTTCGATCCATTGTTTGCCGACCATGCTTGCGTAATGGCTGGTGCCTGAAGCCAGTATCAGCACGGCTTCGGTTTGCTTGAAGGTTTCTTCGGCGCTTTCGCCGAACAATGCCGCTTTGATGCCAACAGCGAGGGTGGCTTCGAGGGTGTCAGAAATAGCCCGCGGCTGCTCGTGGATTTCCTTTTGCATGAAGTGGCGATATGGGCCGAGCTCCGATTCTTCCGCTGAAACGTCTGACGTGAAAACGCCGCGTTCAACTTTGTTGCCTGCGCGATCAACTACATTGATGCCTTCGCGGCTTAGCTCGGCGACATCACCTTCTTCCAGGTACATGACGCGTCGGGTGACGGGGAGAATTGCGGAGACGTCGGAGGCGATGAAGTTTTCGTGTTTGTCTGCGTCGCCAAGTCCGATAAGCAGTGGACAGCCGACGCGCGCACAAATCATCGAGTCCGGCGAGCCAACGGCGACGACGCCGATAGCGTAGGCGCCGTGCAGATCGCGCACCGCTTGCTGGGTCGCCTGGAAGAGGTTGTTGGTTTGCTTAAAGTAGTAGTGCACAAGATGTGCGATGACTTCGGTGTCTGTTTGTGACTCGAAATGGTAGCCAAGCTGCTTTAAGCGTTCGTGTTGCGCTTCGTGATTCTCGATGATGCCGTTATGGACCACGGCGATTTCATTGTGGGAAATGTGCGGATGAGCATTTGGTTCGGTGACGCCGCCGTGGGTGGCCCAGCGGGTATGGCCGATGCCGAGGACGCCGGTCAGGTTTTCGGCTGCGATACCGGCTTCCATTTCGGCCACGCGGCCGACGCGTCGGACACGATCGATTGAGGTTTGATCCTTGCTGAGTACGGCTATGCCGGCCGAATCATAGCCGCGATATTCGAGGCGCTTCAGACCCTCGGTAAGAATGGGAACGATATTTCGATTGGATATTGCACCTACGATTCCGCACATGAAGTTTCTCCGCGATTGTTACGGCGCTTGGCGACTTTGGCCAGCGCTGCGCTGGTGGATAGCATTGGGGGTATTGGTGCGCTCCGCTAAGTTAGCGGTGTGTGGTTGATTGCAAAGCATGCGCCAAAATAGTGGAGTAAAAGTGACGCGTTTGTGTCGCTATGATTTTTTGCTTGGGCGTTTCCAGTCGCTTTTTCGCACTTGCGCCTTTTCGTTTAGGGTGAGGCCGCCTGGTGGCACATCTTTCCACACGGTCGTGCCAGCGCCAATGTCTGCGCCTTCGCCTATGACTACCGGAGCAACCAGTTGTACGTCGGAGCCAATGTGTACGTTGTCTTCGATGACGGTCCGGTGCTTATTGGCGCCGTCGTAGTTGCAGGTAATGGTGCCGGCACCAATGTTCACGTTCTTGCCGATGGTGGTATCGCCGATATAGGTGAGATGGTTTGCCTTTGAGGCGCGGCCGATATCACTAGCTTTTATTTCGACGAAGTTGCCAATGTGTACGTCGTCTGCCAGCTTGGTGCCGGGACGGATGCGGGCATATGGTCCGATTTTCGCGTTCGCGCCGATGACCGCATCGTCAATAAACGAGAAGGGCAGCACTTCGGTACCTGCGCCAATGGAGCAATTGCGGAGGATGCAGTTTGCACCGATGTGTACATTTGCGGCTAGCTTCACCTGGCCCTCAAAAATGCAATTCACGTCTATCGAGACGTCGTTGGCTACTCCGTCGCCACACAACAGTTCGCCCCGTACGTCCAGCCGCGCGGGGTCGGCCAGACTGACGCCTTCCATCATCAGTCGCTTGGCAATTTCTTGCTGATAGGTGCGCTCAAGAGCAGCAAGTTGGTCTTTGCTATTGATGCCGGCAATCTCAGATTCGCTGGACGGTGAGAATGTTTCGACGGCGATGCCTTCTTTGACTGCCATCCTCAGGATATCCGTTAGATAGTATTCCTGTTGGGCGTTGTGGTTAGTGAGCGCTGGCAACCATTCCTGGAGCAACGCTGTAGGGCAAGCTAGAAATCCTGTATTGATTTCGTTGATCGCCCTTTGGGCGTCAGTGGCGTCTTTGTCTTCGACGATTTCCTGCACCTTGCCTTGGTCGTCGCGGATGATTCGACCAAGCCCTTGCGGGTTGGCTACCGTCATCGTCAGCCATGCGAGTTTCCCCGAACCCGCAGCATTGCAGAGTGAATGTAAGGTTTCCGGACGAATTAGCGGTACGTCGCCATACAAAACCAGTGTGATGCCAGTATCTGCAAGTTGCGGCAAGGCTTGCAAGACTGCGTGGCCGGTGCCTAACTGCGGCTCCTGTTTCACCCAAACGATTTCAGCGTCCGCAATTTTTTCACGCACCTGTTGGCCACGATGACCATAAACGATGCAAATTTTTTGCGGCTGTAAGTTTCGCGCTGCCTGGATCACATGCGCCAGCATGGGCATGCCGGCGATGGGATGCATAACTTTAGGAAGTGAAGAGCGCATGCGCTTGCCCTGACCTGCGGCAAGTATGACGACAGATATGCCGTTCGGCGACGCATTGTTGGTTGGTTCGTTCATCACGTCATTATCTGATATCTGCGGGCAGCGTGGTGAGCCGGGTTTAATTCGCTAGTATCAATGGGGCCTTGAGCGTGAATGTGGCGTGCGTGAACTGTCTACGCAAAGATTTCTATATGCACATGAACGCTAAGGGAGTTGGGCGAAAAAAAAGGCAGCGGGGAGTAATCCGCTGCCTGTATTGTGTTGCGCCTCTAAACCGTTACGGTAGTTTGATTATACCTGACTCTATTATCTTTTGCGTAATTTTTGTATGGACTGGAGCTGTGCTGCCAGTTGCGCCAACTCCGCGACCACAAGCGCACGATCCTGGCCGGTCGCTCGGTTAGTAAGCGCTTCCTCAGCCGCCTGTTTTGCGGCTAGAACCTTGGCTTCGTCCAGGTCGTGAGCACGAATTGAGGTGTTGGCGAGAATGGTCAATGCCTTGGGTTGCACTTCCAAAATTCCACCCGAAACGTAGATGAGCTCTTCTTCATCCTTGCCTACGAGCTTCACTTTCACTGTGCCCGGCTTGATGCGAGTCAGCAACGGCGCGTGCTGGGGCAAGATGCCCAGTTCGCCGGTTTCGCCGGGGGCGATCACCATCTCCGCCTCACCCGAAAAAATCGCGCGCTCTGCGGAAACTATGGTTACTTGAAGTGTGTGGGCCATTGTCGTGTTGCCGCTTACTGCATCGTCTTGGCTTTTTCGAACGCCTCGTCGATGCCGCCAACCATATAGAAGGCCTGTTCAGGTAGTGCGTCGCATTCGCCATCGACAATCATCTTGAAGCCGCGGATGGTTTCTTTGAGTGACACATACTTTCCAGGAGAGCCGGTGAACACTTCGGCAACGTGGAACGGTTGCGACAGGAAGCGTTGAATTTTCCGCGCACGCGAGACCGCCAATTTGTCTTCGGGAGAAAGTTCGTCCATGCCCAGAATGGCAATGATGTCGCGCAACTCTTTGTAGCGTTGCAAGGTTGCCTGCACGCCACGGGTAACGGCATAGTGCTCTTCGCCAATTACGTTCGGATCGACCTGGCGTGATGTGGAATCCAATGGGTCCACGGCAGGATAAATACCGAGAGACGCTATGTCGCGTGACAATACAACAGTTGCATCCAGGTGGGCAAAGGTCGTTGCAGGCGACGGGTCAGTCAAGTCATCGGCTGGTACGTATACGGCTTGAATCGACGTAATCGAGCCGGTCTTGGTAGAAGTGATTCGTTCTTGCAGCACTCCCATCTCTTCGGCCAGCGTTGGTTGATAGCCTACAGCAGAGGGCATACGGCCAAGTAGTGCAGATACTTCGGTACCGGCCAATGTGTAGCGATAAATATTGTCGACGAAGAACAAGATGTCGCGGCCCTCGTCACGGAAACGTTCCGCCATTGTCAAGCCGGACAGGGCCACGCGCAAACGGTTGCCCGGTGGCT
>JANMZU010000188.1:0-3228 GCA_031383585.1 Betaproteobacteria bacterium | reverse complement strand
CCAGCCCTTTGCGGCTTTGCTCGCCGGGGAAAGCCACCCGTGCCGGCCAACTCGCATTTGCATTGTTCAAACGTTGGGACACTAGTGTTGTTCGTTCTCTCCCACGGCGCGGTCATCATCCATCAGAATGCGCTGGCCAGGCCCTTCCAGATCGTCGAACTGGCCGTCTTCAGCGGACCACCAGAACGCGACGCCAATGCCCAGTGCGATGACCACACCCAGCGGAATCAGGAGAATCAGTATTTCCAAAATCTGCCCTATTTGCGCGTGAGGCGCAGCGAATTTGCGACGACAACGAGGGAGCTGGTCGCCATGCCGATGGCGGCCCAGGCAGGCGAAATTTTTCCCATCATCGCCAGCGGAATGGCCAGCGCGTTGTAAGCAATGGCCCAGCAAAAATTCTGGGCGATGATCCGTTGCATTTTTCGCGCAACCCGTCGCGCGCTCACCAAAGGCTGCAAATGCGGAGACATCAACACGGCGTCAGCGGTGAGACGTGTGAGGTCAGCGCTCCGGCCCATCGCAATCGACACCGTTGCCGCACCCATCAGCGGCGCATCGTTGACGCCATCGCCCACCGCTATCAGCATTGCGCCTTGCTGCTTAAGTGTTTGTGCGTAATCAAATTTTTGCAGCGGCGCCACCTGTGCGCGGACCCGCGCAGCCGGGATTGCCAGCGTTGCGGCCGTTTGTGTGACCCGTTCCAGCTGGTCGCCCGAAAGCAGATGTGAGCGCAACCCAGCCGACGTGAGTGTCGCGATTGTCGCGGCAGCATCCGCTTTGAGCGGGTCCGAGAGTTCGAACGCAGCAAGCAACTTCCCGTCGGTGGCAAGAAACAATGACGCGGCCGACGGCATGGTTGTGATGTCGGCGATGGCTGCGACGAACGACAGATTGCCGAACCGATAGCGCACGCCGCCGATACGCCCCTCGACACCAGCGCCAGCTACGACGCGAGAGTCTTCTACGACGAGAACTGGGGCTGGATGCGCAAGCTGGCTGTTTAGTGCCTTATGCGCACTGACATATTTCGCAATCGCGAGCGCAATCGGATGCGACGCCCCGTTTTCCAGCGCCGTCGCAATCGACAGTACGTTTGCCACATCCTGTGCGCTAGCCGGCGCGAGTACGCTGATCGTGATCTGGCCAGTGGTGACGGTGCCGGTTTTGTCGAAAACTACGTCGCTCGCCGCTGCGATACGTTCAAGTGTGCTGGCACGCGTGATGAGCAAGCCTTCTTGCGCAAGCCGGGCAGTGGCAAGCGCCTGCGCTGCGGGGGCGGCGAGCGCCAGCGCGCACGGACAGGTGACGGCAAGCACAGCGACAGCGACCGGGAAACTCATCGCGGGATCAACGGCGAGCCAGATCAGCGCTGCAGCCAGTGAAGCCAACAGCGTCAACGGGGCGATCCACCGTGCCACGCGATCCGCCAATTGCACCAGGCGAGGCCGCGACGCCAGCGCCTGCTCGGTCATACGCCGCAAGTTGGCGGCCACGGTTTGCGCTCCACAACGGGTGACACGCATGAGCACCGGCGATTCGAGGTTGAGCGATCCACTCACCAGCGATTCATGCAAACCGCGCGGAACAGGCAGCGACTCTCCCGTCAGCAACGATTCGTCGAACGAACTTTGTCCATCGACGATCACACCGTCAGCAGCGGCCATCTCGCCGGTGGCAATGCGGATCACGTCACCGACGGCAAGATCGACCGCCGCGACGGCGGTACCGTTGCAATCCTCGGGGAGCCCTGCAATTCGCCACGCCACAGCAGGTGCTGCGTTAGTGAGGCGCTCGATGCGTGCGAGTGAGGATTCGCGTGCCGAGGCTTCAAGATGACGCGCCGTCAGCAGCAGGAAAACAAACATGGAAATGGAATCGAAGTATGTGTCCCCTCGTCCGTTGAGCAGCGCGACGCAGCTGGCACCAAAACCAGCGGCGATGGCCAATGCAATCGGTAGATCCATACTGACGTTGAAAAGTGACCGGTTTCGTAGGTCGCGCAGCGCTCCCTGAAAAAAGCTGCGTGCCGAGTAGACAATCGTCGGCAGGGTCAACACCATCGCTGCCCACGCCATCAACTGGCGCGCCTCGAAGCTGATGTCGTCTGCTGCAGACAGGTAAAGCGGCACTGTGAACATCATCACCTGCATCATCGACAGCAGCGCCACGCCCAGCTCGATGAGCGCACGTCTGCGATGTTTGCGCCTCGATGCCAGCGCAGCTGCTGCAGCAGCGGGTTGCCCGCTGAGGCCGACGCGTTGCAGCGCGGTCAGCAGGGTAGGCAGGTCGGTGCGCCCGGCATCCCAGCTTACGGAAGCGCGGTGCGTGACCTGGTTTACCGTCGCGCTGGTGATGCCCGTTACGCGCCGCAGTGCAGATTCGGCCAGCCAGACGCAGGCGCCACAGGTAATGCCATCGACGTACAACTCCGCAGCGCACAAATCACCTGTGCGGGTGACGTAATCCGACTGCACACGTTCTAGCCCGAAAAGTGCTTCGGTGGCCAGCGACGCCAGGTTGGCGGCCGTGCCCTGCAGCGCGGTTCGTTCGCGGTAGAACGCAGTCAGGCCCGCGTCAATGATCGTATTGGCGACCGCTTCACAACCGACGCAGCACATGGGGCGCATACGTCCGTCGAACATCGTTTGGTACTTTGTATGCGCGGGGACTGGCAGTCCACAGTGGAAGCAGCACAACGCCTCGCGCTCCGCTGCATGTGCTTCGCCTGGATAGACCCTTGCGACGGTGTTCAAGGGGAGCTACCCCCGTTCGACTGCATCAAACCCGTGCAAAACGCGCCAAACGCCTGAAGCTGTTCTAGCGAACCGACACGCGCCAGGCCAATTGCGCCAAGCGTGACGACGATTAGGCCGGCTGCGACGCGAACGCGCGGCAGGCGCGTCCAGCGCTGCAGTGTGCCTGCGGTCCACCCCGAGAGCAGCATCGCGGGCAGCGTTCCGGCACCAAACGCCAGCATTGTCATCATCCCGCTGCCAGTGCTACCCGAGCTCATCGCGGTCAGCAACATCGCGTAAACCATGCCGCATGGAATCCAGCCCCAGAGCATGCCAAACAAGGCGGCATGAATGGGTGAACGCAGTGGCAACAGCCCACTCGTCATTGGCGAAAGTCGGCGCCATAAGTAACCGCCAACACGTTCAAGCGGAGCCAACAGTTGTGGAAAACCCATCAGGTAGAGCCCCGTCAACACCACCATCAGATTGG
>JANMZU010000184.1:0-2976 GCA_031383585.1 Betaproteobacteria bacterium | reverse complement strand
CGCCATGAGGCCGTAAATGACATGCGTGATCTCGATGTCCTTTTTGGCGCCCAGCGGTGCTGGCTTACCGGAGTCCAGGTCTTTACTCATTTCTGGAAGTGGGGGAGGTACCTGCTGAGAAAGCGATTGCGGCGGCGGTATGCTATACGGGTTCTGGTCGGTCATATTTTTCCTTCAGGTTTTGCTTCAATCAGCGACAGCGGCAAATAGCATTCAAACACCTTAAGCCAGTTTAGATCAAGCGCTCAGCGGGCCGAGCGTCGATTACACGAAACTTTACCGATTTTTCTCCAGCGCGGCGCGGCATGCAAAACACCAGTTACGCACGGATGCGATGCGGCTCATCGGCGATCGGCACGGCAATTTCGCCACAGCGTATCGCGTCGCACGCAAGATAGAGCCACTCAGCATGTGGGTCGGCGTCCACATTCACCGAAGTTGCGCCACCCCGAAACACTACATCGAGCGCATGCGCCAGCAGGCCTTGCCGATACCTTGACCCATGAAGCGCGGCGCAACCCAAAGATGCGCGAGTTCCCATGCTTCCGCAAAAGGCACCAGGACGCAGAACCCGATGACCTCCCTGTCTGCAACACCCGCCCAAATGGGTTGGTCAACGATGTCTGCGTCAGTAATCGTGAGCTGATCCCGCCAGCGCGCCATGTCCTCAATGGAGTAGCCCCAATATGCCTCTGACTCGACTGCCAGCGCAGAAAGGCTTTCGGCCTCGGTCGTCAGCGCCCCGCGGATTTTCAACGCCTACGCCAGCGGATAGTCATAGCGAATAAACCCATTGAACTTCGCAACCGTGTCGTACAGCGCGCGGCCGGTGGTGTTGTGTTCCTGCGTGAGCCAGTAAAAGCGGGCGGCGCCATGGTCCTTCGCGTTTGCAGCAACGGCTTCGATCAGCACACGTGCGATGCCCTGCCCGCGCGCTAGCGGATCGACGAACAAGTCCTGAAGGTAGCAAACATTTTGTGCCCACACGCTGGTGTGAAAAATGAAATGCGCGATGCCCACTAGTTGCCCATCATGTGTTGCGCCAAGGCCAAAAATGCCGTCGCCCGTCAGCAGTCGTTGCCAGGTCTTGTCGTACTCCTCATCGGGCAGCGAAGTTTTGTAGAACGCCTTATAGCCGTGTGCAAGTACAACCCAGCGCGCGTGGTCGTCATTGCGAAGTGGTGCGATTTGTATGTTCATTGATGTTGATCGTTTGCTGGCAGCCTCGTATTTAATGCGACTTAATTTCCTGCTCACCAGTCAACTCCGTCCCCGGGCAACAGCGTTAAGACGCACCACTTGAGATGATTTGACCAAAGACTAACACTGGTGCGGCTTTCCAGCACTAAATGTCTCAAACGCCTCGCCAAATGGCGATCCGCGTGCTTTTATGCGTCATCGTTATTGTTTTGCTTTGGTCAACGCGGCTGCGAGTCGCTTGGGTGCCTTTCGCATCCAGCTTTGTGTAAGCAGTCGATTGACTGTGTCTGCGTCGGCCTGCGCCAGCAAGACCCTTACGCCAACCACCTTAGCGCCCCAATGCAAAGCTGTGAATATGTCCGGGTGCGTCGCCATCAGCGGTGCTCTTTGGTACTCGTCGACAAAGATATGCATGAAGGCGCCATCCGGCGGCACCGTCGCAAAAATCTTGCCGCACACGCGAAACGAGGTGTACTCGAAATGAGGCACTTCGGTCGTCTCAGGTAAGCACAGCGCGAACTTGCGTGCCTGCTGGAGATTCATTCGTTTTCAACCCGGAAGCCGTTGAACGTAACGCATCTGCGCTTTTGCCGCTTCCTCCTCGCGTGACTTTGGCGGCGCATTGGTTTCCAGCGCACCGAGCAATGTGGCAGAAATCATGGCGATCTGTTCGACGGCTGCAAGGAACGCGGCTTCATTTACCTTCGATGGTTTGTTGAAGCCACTGACTTTTCGCACGAACTGGAGTGATGCGGCACGGATTTCACCTTCCGATACCGGCGGCTGGAAGTTGAACAGGGGTTTGATGTTTCTGCACATGCTGATGACCTCCAGGGCCAGGGTAAATTTCGACGCTTGCGTGCCGGCCCCATGCAGAGGCGGCGTTTCTTGCTGCAATTTCTGTCAACGCTACGTCGTTTGGTTATGAGGCTTCAAGCCTCAGCGCGCCGGTGGTCATCAAGTACCTCTTTAGTGCGGCGCCACGGATGCGCGGCTTCAAAGGCGTTGCTTGTCGAGAGGCCTGCCGCGATGATCAACGCCTTCCACAGCACCCAGCCTCGCCCGCGTGCCCAGGTGCCGGCGTCAAGCGTCAGTGTTGAACGAAAGGCCTTGCGGCTTTCGTTCTCGAACATGGTCCATGCAATAGCCAGGTCGCAGGCGGGATCACCCACCGCCAGGTTCCCGAAATCAATAACCGCGCAAAGCCGACCATGATCTACGAGCAGGTTTCCAACGCTGACGTCGCCGTGGATCCACACCGGCGCACCGATCCAGGCGGTTGACAGCGCGGATTCCCAAACCTCCACGACCGCACCAGTGTCGATCTTGCCATCCAGCATCGCGATTGCCTGCCGTGTCTGCGCATCGTAGGTCGCGAGCCCGCCCCCGCGGTAGAAGTTGTGGGCACCAGGTGGCGGACCGCTCATCGTGTCGAGGCTCTGCAAGGCGGCAAGGAAGTGGCCAACGTCCGCCGCGAAGCCGGCAGTATCGGCAACGTTCTCAGGGCGGGCGGTATCGCCCTTGATCCAGCGATAGATCGACCACTTCCACGGATACCCATATGCAGGCTCGCAAATCGCCAGAGGCTCCGGTATCGGCAGCGGCAATTGCGGTGCCAGCCTCGGCAACCATTGATATTCCTTCTCCACTTGTTCAGCATAGGCGCGGTGGCGCGGCAGGCGTACGACCATTTGCTCGCCGAGGTGAAATACCCGGTTACACCACCCGCCATTCGCCACCGCTTCGGCTGGGAGATCAGCCCATTTTGGAAACTGC
>JANMZU010000172.1:0-2945 GCA_031383585.1 Betaproteobacteria bacterium | reverse complement strand
GCAATCTGCCGCGAGTTGAATGGCGCGCTGGTAGGCATTGCGCGACTCCGCGAAGCTGCGCCCGGAGTATGCGGCAACGCCCAACGCGTGATACGCAACCACTTGCGGCCATGGCTGCCCCACCGACTCCGCCAGGCGCACTGCGAGCAGCGAACTTTCCATCGCCCGCTCATGTCGGCCGAGCCGCACCGCTGCGACCGCGTGCGTGGCCAACGCGGCACTTTCGAGCGCATTGTGCCCCAACCGTTGCTGGCAGAGTGCAGCGCGCTCGGAGAGTTCCAGTGCTCGGTCGAATCTACCCAACAAGCGCAACTCGCAGACGGCAAGACAATGCATGGCCTCGCCTTGCAGACTTATGTCGCCCGCCTCCAGCGCGTGGTCCAGAACTGCGATCGCCAAGGGCATCGCTAGCTCGGCCTCGCCCGCGGCAACAAACGCGAGCGCACGTTCGAGCGTGTCGCGAATCACAGGCTTGCCCAGCGAAGCTTCGATGAAGTCATTTGCGCCCCTTGGTTTTTATTTCTGTTGACGTTGACGCGGCATGCGAATCGGCGGCTGGTCAATGAGCGAGAAACTTTGAAATGTGTAATTCCATTTCTACTTCATTAATGCATTAAGTTACTGGGCCGGTAAAAATTCGTCATTCCCGCGAAGGCGGGAATCCAACGTCTCTCTGCGCAAAGTCACTGGGTCCCCGCCTTCGCGGGGACGACGAATTTTTGATATTTCCACCACTCGTTTATTGAACTAATGATCGAGAAATCGAATAACGCCGAACATTTGATGCAATGCCCCTCCCTGCTTATTGCCGCTCGACCTTTGCTGGTTTCAATACTTGGCGCTATCCAAAGGCATGAAAGCTTTGGCAATTTTCAGATTAATCTTGAAGCGGTGAAAACGTCAAGGCGGAAAATGCAAACCCTACCCGCGCAGGTAGGGTTTGGCTAGCGGGGAACAGCCCCCAAGAGAATTAGTCAGGGTTTGGTGAATCCTAAGCCCCACCATTGCAGTACCTCAGCACAAAACTAAAAATATCCGCCGCCTTCTCCATCCCCGATTTCAGCGTAACCGGCGCGTAGCGCCTTGAACTCATCCTCCTTTTTGACGGTGCCGAATTCGATAGCGTTGCCGGGGCCGTTGGAGGTGAGCTCAAAGCGCAGCGTGTTGAAGATGCCGACTTCGCCGATGCCGGCTGCGAAGAGGTCGGGCCGCTCGGTGATGGCGCGGCCAACCATGATGCCGCCCGCCGAAATGCCCCACAGCGCGACGCGCCCTTCGGCGGCCCAGCCGTCCTTGGTGTTTGGAGGGGAATGAATTCGGCGGAGGTATTTTCTGATGGTTTATGCGAGACGCCGCGGGCAGAACGTGGAACTTCAATATTGGCGAGGCTTTCAGAGCGTTTTGTGCTGGAAAAGCGCATGGATTGGCGTTCTACGAACAGGGGAAATTCTATCGATGCGGCAGCTAAATCAGTTTCGTCCAATGCCTGCTGGCTTCAGGTGCGCTCAATGAGCTGCGACTCATCGAAGTGCGGGTCATTGCCGGAAGCGGACGCCGACTGCTCGATCACGGCGGACCGCCGATTCAGCTGGACGTCCAAACGTCGCGGGCACCGCGAACCGGGCTGAATTATCTGGCGTAAACGCCCCAGCGCTGAAGCGTCCGTTCTAAGTAAACAATGGGTGCGGGCGGAAATAATCTCAGCGCTTGTTTGTTGCGAACCCGGTCCCGCTGATTTGTTTGTACTCATGCCACCCAAGCCTGGTGTAGCATTGCGCTCGCGTGAATAGAAGATTACAACAACTTTTGAGGAGAAAATCTCACCATGAAATTGCGTCCAATAGCAAAGGCCATACTGCTCGTTTTACCTTCTGGTTTGGCGATCGGCGCGGCGAATGTTGCCTACGCCCAAACAACCCAGCAAGCGCAGCAGCCCGCCAAGGCGGCCACCGAAGTACTTGATCGCGTCGTTGTTACCGCGACGAAACGGGAGTCCAGCTTGCAGGATGTGCCGTTCTCGATCAATGCACAGACCGAAGAGGACATCCGCAAGTCCGGCGCGGTCACACTCGAAGATCTGTCGCGAAACGTCGCCGGTCTCGCCATCCAGAATCTTGGGCCGGGGCAGAGCCAGGTCGCGATCCGCGGCGTGTCCTCTGGGCAGATCGTGCGCGACCAGCCCGGTGTCAAGGAACAGGTGGGCGTCTACCTGGATGAGACGCCGATTTCGATGTCGCTGTTCACCCCCGACCTCGATCTGTTTGACCTGAAGCGCGTGGAAACCCTGCGCGGCCCGCAAGGTACGCTCTATGGCTCCGGCAATATCGGCGGAACCATACGCTACATCACCAATGAGGCGAAGATCGGGGTTTCTGAGGGCACCATCGAAGCTAGCGCGAATAAAATTGCCGACGGCAGCAGCGGCGGCGGTATAAAGGCAGCGATTAATGTGCCAATGAGCGATGCGGCAGCGATGCGTGTCGTCGGTTATTACAGCAAATTTGGCGGCTGGGTCGACGCCCTTGGTCCCGGCGGCGGTAAGGACGTCAATGGCGGCGAACGCACCGGCGGCCGGATTAGCTTTACCATTAAGCCGACGAGGGACGTGACGATCACGCCACGCATTCTTTCCCAGAAGGTGACCGCAGACGGCTTCAACCGCCAGGAAGCATTCAACCTGTACGCCAACCGGTTTACCACCACGGTGGCCCCAGTGAATTTGCAGGAACGCCAGCAATACCTGCTGCAGCGCGAGAAGTTCGAGGACAAGACGACGATCGCCGATGCGACCGTCAAAATCGGCTTTGGCGGTTTTGACCTGACCTCTGTGACCACCCACACTGACCGCGACATCCTGGTCAGCCGTGATGCGAGCGCGCTGACTGGTTCAGTGTCCATTGATCTCGGCTTTCCGACAGCCGGCGTGCTGTTGCCGTCGCGCCTCA
>JANMZU010000099.1:0-2976 GCA_031383585.1 Betaproteobacteria bacterium | reverse complement strand
CGGCGCAACGGCGTCACTGCTTTGTCAGATGCAGGCAGCTGGACAACTTCGGAGCAGCTGGGTAGTGAATTCGTAGGCTGAACGGCCGCTATGCGGCCATTTGAAAAGCGATGACGGGTGCCCGCTTCTGGCCGGTTGCTGCAAGCCAATTGTAATCCCACTGCCGACTGATTCCACTTGATTGGAC
Organism: Betaproteobacteria bacterium; assembly: GCA_031383585.1. Taxonomy (GTDB): domain Bacteria; phylum Pseudomonadota; class Gammaproteobacteria; order Burkholderiales; family Usitatibacteraceae; genus UKL13-2. The sequence continues at coordinate 2,789 of JANMZU010000099.1, read as the reverse complement.
GGGAGTCAGAAAGATCTCTTGCGGAAACGCCATTTTGTTTGATTGCGGATCATGATGTAAGCGACATTCTGTCCAACGCACATCGACAGACATCAAGATGCGTAGCTCCATTCCACTAGCTTTTTAGCGGCATAGTGGCTGAAAAGTACGCAAGTGCTAGAGTGTCTCGCATCGGTATCGGCCATATTCGCGTCGCGCCCAAGGACGACGAGCGTTCCGACAGTGTCGTCTTCCAGGTCAAAAAAGTCTTCACACCGACTGATGCGAACGAATGGGCATTCGGCATTGGCTTAGCGACCGTGCGTTCGATCAATTCGCGCGAACAATCCGTCGCGCGCCAGCATTACGTCAATGCGTTGTTCAGTCGTCAATTTGGCACGACCATGCTGCACGCCAATATCGGTGGCGTAGCAGACCGTGAAGCCGAGCCGGGCACCCGCCAAAACAGATTAACCTGGGCACTTGCCGCCGAACATGAAGCCAACGCACGCTGGACGATCGTTGGCGAAGTGTTCGGCCAGCGTGGCAAGCCGGAAACGGCGCAAATCGGCTTGCGCTGGTGGGGACTACCCAAATACATTCAATTCACGTCTGTCGGCGCCGCACAGCGCGGCGCGGGGTGGGATGGTCGCTGGGTGAGTTTCGGCATTCGATTTGAAACCGGCGATACAATTTTCTAGGAAACTTCGGTCAGATGAACAAATTGTCGCTCGTCCTGCGCCATTCGAAGGATGAACCCGACGAAACTAAAGCCACCCCGTCTTGCGAAAGCGCCGATACAAATACATATCAATGCCCAGCATCAGCGCTAGTGCCATGGGGTAACCAAAAAACAACTTCAGCTCGGGCATGTGTTCGAAATTCATGCCATACACGCCGGCAATCAGCGTAGGCACGGCGATCAATGCGGCATAAGCAGCCAATTGCTTCGTGGTCTTGTTTTCATTCAGCGCGATCATGGAGAGATTTACCGAGATCGCCGTGACAACCATCTCGCGCAGGCTGGTGATCGATTGCTGTATGCGTATCAGGTGGTCATAGATGTCGCGGTAGTACTCGGACATGCCCGTGCATATCTGCGGCACACGGCCGCCATAGAGTTTTCCGATACCCTCAAGCAACGGCACCACGGCATATTGCAACTTCATGAGCTTGCGTTTCAGTGCGTACAAGGCTTCAATGTTGGCGCGTTGCTCCGTGCCGGAGAAAATCCGCTCCTCGATTTCTTCGAGCTCCACTTCAAGCCTGTCCAGCACCGGGAAATAACGGTCCACCACGGCATCGATGAGCGCGTACGACACAAACCCGGAACCGTGCTTCAACAGTTCTGGCTCGCGCTCACATCGTTCACGCACCGCGACGAATCCTTGCTCGACACCATTTCGCACTGACAGGATGTAATTCGGGCCTACGAAAATGTCGACTTCACCGACGGTGAGTTCGCCATTCGCAAGAACGGGATTGTGCAGAACGGCAAACAGCGAATTGCCGAACTCCTCGATCTTTGGCCGTTGATGGCCGTGGCGTGCGTCCTCGACGGCAAGTTCGTGCAGTCCGAATTCGAGCTGCATTTCCGCTAGCTCAGCCGCGTCAGGGTTTTTCAGCGCAACCCATACGAAACACTCCGGTCTTACGACGTATTCGCTGATGTCCTCCTTGGGAATGTCGGCAAGTTTCTTGCCATTCTGATACGCAACACAGTTTATTAACATTGGTTCTCTCCACGATTGAAACTGGTTTGGCTCACTATTTGACGGTCAGCAGTCTGTTACTGTGTGCAACGTGCAGCGTTGCACACGCGGATGTACGACGGTGGGCACTTTACACTCCCAACTGCGCGACACCTACTCGAACAACCCCTTCTGCAGTCATGGCGTCTTCACGAAGTCATTGCAGACTCGGCCTGCTGGGATTAATTTTCGAGGCCGCTACTCGTTCGCTTGCGCGACCGTCTGGTGACTCGTCGGCATCCATTCGCTGATGTTGTCGGTAGGCTTCCCCGTTCTGGATGACACGCTCGCCGACAAGCGCACACACAGGTCGGTGACCATGGCGATGGCGAGCCTGACTGATGGACAAGTGCTTTACGGCGTCAACGATCTGTTCATTGGGCCACGCTCACATATCTCAGCGCGATATGAGATCAAGTCAGGCGATGCGGCCGAAATCCAGTCTTCCAGCGGCATCATTGTTTCCACCGGACTTGGCTCGACGGGTTGGATGAAGAGTGTAGTGACTGGCTCACTTGCCATTGCCAATTCGCTTCACGGAAAGTCAAAAGCGAGTACTTATCAGCCACAGCCTTGGGATACCGATCAACTTCTCTTTGCCGTGCGTGAGCCGTTCCCCAGCAAGACTAGCAGCGCCTCATTAGTATTTGGCGACATAACGAGAAGACAACCTCTTCTGTTGGCCTCGCAAATGCCGGAAAACGGCGTTATCTTTAGCGATGGTATTGAGGCGGATCGACTCGATTTTAATTCTGGGGCTGTGGCGAAAATCGACATTGCGAATCGTGCGGGGCGGTTGATCGTTTGACTGTGGTGCCAGCCGGTTAGACCTCCTACGTGACCGCTTGGAACGCCAGTACACCGTAGCCAACCGGATAGAACGCACCAAAAACATTGGTCGGTGGGCCTTTCAAAAAATCAATGCGTTCGGCCATGCTATTTCCTGGTGGTTGCCGGGTTAATTTTCAAACGCATAAAAATTGCAAAAAGGCCGAAGGATGCAGCGACTGAAGTGCGAATAAAGCTAGATGTGTATTCGAATTTCGTCTGCGTGGTCTG
>JANMZU010000069.1:0-4144 GCA_031383585.1 Betaproteobacteria bacterium | reverse complement strand
ATGAATAACCCGGCGACGAAATAGCGCTTGTCATTTTCCATGTTCTGCTCCTTGTCGCTTCGGTTTGGCGGCACCGGCCATCGCCGCTCGCGCAGCGTCCACGCGCGGCCCCGACAGGATATCGTGAACGCCAGATTGTTTATCGCGCAGCATCCTGGCTGGCGTACCCACGGTGATTTTTCCATTGGCTAACACGGCAACTCGGTCGCAGACGCTAAACAGCGTGCTTAGATCATGCGTCACCACGACCACGGTGACGCCGAGAACATCGTTCAATTGCTGGATGAGCTCGTCGATACCGTCCGCAGCGGTTGGGTCCAGACCGGCGGTGGGCTCGTCCAACAGCAGCACGCGGGGATCGAGCGCCAGCGCACGCGCAAGGGCGGCCCGCTTGACCATACCGCCTGATAGCGCCGAGGGAGCCTTGCCGCCAGCAGCGGGTTCCAGCCCGGCGAGGGCCAATTTCAATGCGGCCAGGGGCACCTGCTCTTCGTGTGACAGTTGTGTGTGCTCACGCATCGGCAACATGATGTTTTCCGCTACCGTCAAAGATGAGAACAGCGCACCATGTTGGAAAAGCATGCCCATAAACGCCGCTCGCTCGGCGGGCAACAAGTCTGCTACCGGGCGGCCATCGGCCAGCACCTTGCCTGCTTGCGGCGTGTGCAATCCGGCCAGCGTTCGCAATAGCACCGATTTCCCGGAGCCCGATCCTCCAGCGATGCCGAGCACTTCGCCAACAGCAACATCGATATCGATGCCGTTGTGCACGGTCTGCTTGCCGAAGCGATTGACGATGCCACGCGCGGACATAATGCTGCCGTCGTGGCCGACATTGCTCATAGCCCCACCTTCTCGAAAAATATAGAGAACAATGCATCCAGCACGATGACCAGAAATATCGATTTCACCACTGCCCGCGTGGTTTCAATCCCCACACTTTCGGCCGACCCCTTGACCCGCAGACCGTGCATGCATCCCGTGACGGCGATGACGATCGCAAACACCGGCGCTTTGATTAGACCGACAAGCAGGTCACCGCTGTTAACGGCTTTCCGCACCAGCGGCAAGTACTGGTCAAAGGAAATACTCAGCAGCGATTGCGAAATTACCGCTCCGCCAATCAATCCCAACACATCGGCGAAGAACGTCAGCAAAGGTAAAGTGATCAGCAGCGCAATCAGGCGCGGCGCCACCAGCAACTGCATCGGGTCCAGCCCCATGACTTTGAGCGCGTCAATTTCTTCGCTCGATTTCATCACGCCGATCTCGGCCGCAAAGGCAGCGCCAGAGCGTCCCGCGACCAAGATGGCGGTAATCAATACCGCCATTTCGCGCAGCACCGATACCGACACGAGATCAATCGTGAGGTCTTGTCCGCCGTAGGGCCGCAGCTGTGCCACGCCCTGATACGCGAGCACGACGCTGATCATCACCGCCAGCAATCCGACAATCGGCAGCGCCTTCACCCCTGTCTCGGTGATGTGATGGGCGATGGCCGGTGGCCGCAATCCGCCCGGATGCAACAACAATTGACCTAGCGTCGCCGCGGCCCGCCCGGTGAAATCGAGAAAATCGGCGAAGTCCTTCAGGGCCTCGGCACCCGCACGGCCAGTCGCGATGATGAGGCGTCGCCAACCGGGCGTCTGCTCTGCGGCGGCAGGCGGGGCACGATCCAGTCCCGCGACGAGCTTGACCAGACGCTTGTGTTCGGCACTTAGACCGATCAATGTGTCTCCTTTGTTCTGCAGTGCGCACAGCAACAAGGTGCCGGCAGTATCGAGTGAAGTCAGTGCACTGACGTCGATGTGGCGGCTGCGTGTCGCTGGCACGTTCGCCAGCGCCAGTCGCGCTTCTGCCACAGTGGCGATGCCCAAGCCCCCGGCAATGGCGACACGACCGTGATCGGTTGTAACAGAGAAGCGTGGTGCAGACAAGGTTGAGGAACTGACGGGCATGGGTGTGAGCGGTTCGACTGGTGACAATGGACACCGCCAAGGCTAACAACCGCGTCGGGCAAGGTATGTAGGCGCCCGCAGCCGACTGGAGTAGGACATTGGCGGGCGCTGCATTGGGCTGACAGCTCTGCCAACGTCGCTGCGCGTGTCTTCACGGCAGGTACGTCGCGTATAATCATGGTTGAATTTACGCAGCAGCCGTCAGCGCAATGCCGACGTTGCCAATGATCACACCGCCTTGCAGAAAATCGGCACGGGCAACCAATAGAACGAAGCCCCATGGAAGCAGATCAGCTAAACGCGATTGGAAATCTCATCTCCGACTTGACCGCTCGCACGGTCGAGTTGCGGAGGTATCTTTGACTTTGATGCCAAAGTAGAACGGCTCGAAGAGGTCAATCGTCTCGCAGAAGATCCGTCGGTTTGGGCTGACAGCAAGCGCACGCAGGAGCTGGGCAAAGAGAAGAAGCTCCTGGATGAAGTTGTCGCCAACCTGAACGCGCTGGGCAGCGGACTGGCCGACGCGCAAGAACTGTTTGCGATGGCCAAGGCGGAAGCGGATGAAGACACACTGGTTGCGGTAAGTGACGACACGAAAATACTGGAAAAACTGGTGGTGGACATGGAGTTCCGCCGCATGTTTTCCAATGTGATGGACCCCAATAATTGCTTTATCGACATTCAGTCCGGTGCCGGCGGCACTGAAGCGCAAGATTGGGCGAACATGTTGATGCGCCAGTATCTGCGCTACTGTGAACGCAAAGGTTTCAAGACTGAACTGCTGGAAGAATCTGCAGGCGATGTGGCGGGCATCAAGTCGTGCTCAATCAAGGTGATCGGCCCATATGCGTACGGGTTCCTGCGCACCGAGACGGGCGTTCACCGCTTGGTACGGAAGAGCCCGTTCGACTCCTCGGGCGGTCGGCATACTTCGTTTGCGAGTCTGTTTGTATATCCGGAAGTCGATGACTCGATTGATATTGAAATCAATCCTGCAGACCTGCGCATCGATACTTTTCGGGCGTCCGGTGCAGGCGGCCAGCACATCAACAAGACCGATTCCGCGATCCGCATTACGCACGCACCGTCGGGTGTGGTGGTGCAGTGCCAGAATGATCGCTCCCAGCACCGCAATCGCGCAGAAGCGATGCTGATGTTGAAAGCGAAACTTTATGAGCTGGAAATTCGCAAGCGCCAGGCCGATCAGCAGAAGCTGGAAGACTCCAAAACCGATATCGGGTGGGGGCACCAGATTCGCTCTTACGTGCTGGACAATTCGCGCATCAAGGATTTGCGCACCAATGTTGAAGTCGGTAATACCAAATCGGTCCTGGATGGTGACCTGGATGTGTTTATCGAGGCCAGCTTGAAGCAAGGCGTCTAGCGACCAAAAGCAAACTAAAGCAAACCAAAGAATCAATCAAAACGAGACTGAACATGTCCGAAGAAAACCACAATCCGCCCATAGACGAAAACCACGTCATCGCTGAGCGGCGCGAAAAGCTGAAAGTCTTGCGCGCGGCAAGCCCCAAGGGTATCGCCTTCCCCAATGACTACCGCCCTGCTCACGACGCGGATGATCTCCTTCAGGCACATGGCGGCAAGACCAAGGAGGAATTTGAGGCTGGCGCGCATATCGACGTTAAAGTTGCAGGCCGCATCATGCTAAAGCGCCTGATGGGCAAAGCGGCTTTCGCTACGATTCAGGATGGTTCTGGGCGCATTCAGCTTTACATCACGCTGAACGACATCGGCGAAGCGACAATGGAAGCGTTCAAGCGCTACGATCTGGGCGACATCGTTGGTGCCGAGGGCTATTTGTTCAGAACGAAAACTGGTGAGCTTTCGATCCATGTGAAAGCGATTCGCCTCATCACCAAATCGATACGGCCGATGCCTGAAAAATTTCACGGCCTGACTGATACCGAGCAGCGCTATCGCATGCGCTACGTCGATTTGATGGTGCATCCGGAAGTGCGCAATACCTTTATTGTGCGCTCGAAGATCGTCCAGACAATGCGCGAGTTCATGGTCAGCCACGGTTATCTCGAAGTCGAAACGCCGATGATGCACCCTATCCCCGGCGGTGCTGCGGCGCGTCCGTTCAAGACCCATCACAATGCGCTGGACATGGAGTTGTACCTCCGCATCGCGCCCGAGCTCTATTTGAAACGCCTTGTGGTTGG
>JANMZU010000830.1:0-1627 GCA_031383585.1 Betaproteobacteria bacterium | reverse complement strand
CTCCCCGGTGTAGCGAATTACTCTTCACCCCAGCGCTCTGCTGTGCTTCAATTGTTCCCTCGTCCCAAGGCAGAGGGAACCAATCGCGAGAACTGGAGCCGCTGTCTCAATTGCCACATACAAAAAACGTAGAACGCCATTACACGAGCCTTTCAAAGCAAAATTGCCCCGAACACCCCGTCAATACTGGACTTTCACACAATGACCATCACCAAATTTTCCTTCCCCACTACCATCCACTTCGGCGCTGGCGCACGCAAGCTTCTCGCCGCGCATCTGAACAGCATGGGCCTTAAACGCCCGCTGATCGTCACCGATAAAGGCCTCGCTGCCTTGCCGTTGATCGCCGAAATCAGCGCAGATCTCTCCGCCGCCGGTCTCACGCCATCGACCTACGGCGGCATCTGGGGAAACCCCACCGGCAGCCAGGTAATGAATGGTGCCGCGGCGTACAAAACCCATCAAGCCGACTGCGTCGTTGGTATCGGCGGCGGCGCCGCACTCGACGTCGCCAAGGTCGTGGGGCTGATGGCCACCCACCCGGGGGATGTAATGGAGTACGTCTGGGACCATCCGCAGGTTCGCGATATCGTCAATCCCCTGCCGCATTTCGTCGCGCTGCCGACGACTTCGGGTACCGGCAGTGAAGTTGGCCGCAGCAGTGTAATCAGCGAGGAGGCGTCGCACATCAAGCGTGTGGTGTTCTCGCCGCTAATTTTAGCCAAGGTGGTTTTCGCCGATCCTGAACTCACGCTTGCTTTGCCCGCGCACATCACCGCCGCAACCGGCATGGACGCATTGACGCACAACGTCGAGAGCTATCTCTCGCCCGCGTACCACCCGTTGTGCGACGGCATCGCACTAGAGGGCACTCGCATCGCTGCGCGGGCGCTCGCGACCGCCGTGCGCGAGCCGGGCAACCTGCAGGCGCGTGCCGACATGATGATGAGCTCGATGATGGGCGCCATCGCCTTCCAGAAGGACCTCGGGGCTGTGCACTCCTGCGCGCACGCGCTCGGTACGGTGTGCGACATGCACCACGGTCTCGCCAATGCGTTGATGATCGACACGGTGATGGCGTGGAACCTTGAGGCAGTACCTGCGAAATTCGACGAACTCGCGCACGTCGTCGGTGCCACCAACGGCGCGGCGTTCGTGCCGTGGCTGAAAGCGCTTAAGCAGCAGATCGGCATCGCCGCCAATCTGTCCGCAGCCGGTGTGAAAAGCGAGCACATACCAAGCATGGTCGAAATCGCCACGGCGGATATCTGCCACCAAACCAATCCGCGTCCCTGCGTGGCAGCCGATTTCGAGCGCCTGTTTGCCACGGCGCTTTGAAACCATGAACAACGTCGAGGAGCGGCTCAAGATTGGCATTTCGGCGTGCTTCTTTCACGCCGATCCGAACCGGCCGATTTTTACCGGCAAGACCCTGCAATACGTCGAACAATCGATCGCACATTGGGTGATGTCCACGGGCGCGCTGGCGGTCATGATCCCCAGCCCGGTGGGTGAAACCCAGCGCGGCGACATCACGCTGGACCACTATGCGCAATGGCTCGACGGGCTGGTGCTGGAGGGCGGCTCTGATGTGTGGCCGGGAAGCTATGGCGAAACGCCGCTGCAG
>JANMZU010000059.1:0-3572 GCA_031383585.1 Betaproteobacteria bacterium | reverse complement strand
TGTGGATTACACCTAGCTCGATGATTTCGCCTTCGCGTGAAATGCCCTCTCCGTAGAGGATGTCAAATTCCGCAATGCGGAAGGGCGGTGCAACTTTGTTTTTGACGACCTTCACACGCGTCTCAGAGCCAATTACTTCATCGCCATTTTTGATGGCACCAATACGGCGAATATCAATACGTACTGATGCGTAGAACTTAAGCGCATTGCCGCCAGTGGTGGTTTCAGGACTGCCGAACATGACGCCGATTTTCATGCGGATCTGGTTGATGAAAATTACCAGCGTGTTTGAGCGCTTGATATTCGCGGTGAGCTTGCGCAACGCTTGCGACATCAAACGTGCCTGCAGACCAGGCAATTGATCGCCCATTTCGCCTTCAATCTCGGCGCGCGGCGTCAATGCGGCGACTGAGTCGATGACGACAATATCGACCGAACCGGAACGCACCAGCATGTCGGCAATTTCAAGTGCCTGTTCGCCGTTATCGGGCTGAGAAATCAGCAAGTCGTTGATATTGACACCGAGCTTGCTCGCGTACTGTGGATCGAGCGCGTGCTCGGCATCGATGAACGCTGCCGTGCCCCCAGTTTTCTGCATTTCGGCGATGACTTGCAGGGTCAGCGTCGTCTTGCCCGAGGATTCAGGACCGTAGATTTCGACGACGCGGCCGCGTGGCAAGCCGCCAATGCCGAGTGCGATGTCGAGACCGAGCGAGCCGGTGGAGACGGGGATAATGTCTGGGATAGCATTGCCCTCGCCCATTTTCATGATCGAGCCTTTGCCAAACTGCTTTTCGATTTGTGAAAGCGCAGCGGCGAGAGCCTTCGATTTGTTTTCGTCCATAAAGCCTTCTTTCATCATGTTCATGGCGGTCTCCGGTAATTTAGGCGCCGCCGCTAACATTGACGGTTCGACGCGTGTCTATACAAAAATACATGGCTGTATTTCCGTACAGTACCGGAACATTTGGGGGTTTGCAACTGTTTTTTTGCGATCTGAAGCAGTCAGCCGCAAAGTGACAACAGGTCAGGCGAGATTATGCAGTAACTGTTTGAGCGCGTGCGCGACAGTCTGCTGACGGACCGCTGCCCGATCTCCAGAAAAGTGGCAAACCTCTGAAATGATGGGTTTTTTCGGAAATTTCCAGGCAAACCAAACGGTACCGACCGGCTTTCCGGGCATGCCACCTTCAGGGCCCGCAATACCCGTGACCGCGACGGCCACTTGCGCACGGGAGTTGGAAATCGCACCATCGACCATGTCGTGGGCTGTTTCTGGCGAGACGGCGCCAAAATCGACCAATGACTCGCGTTTCACACCCAGCAAATCTACCTTCGCCTCGTAGGAGTACGTGACAAAACCGCGATCGAACCAGGCCGACGAACCTGAGATGCGGGTGATCGCCTCAGCAATACCGCCGCCTGTGCAAGATTCGGCGGTTGCCATCATCAGCCCGCGCCCCTTCAGCGCGGCGCCCACTTGTGCGCTCAGCGCGGTGATGTCTTCGTCATTCATGGAATATTGTGTCGGTGGTTTATTAGGAGAGAGTGGGGAGTTTATCTGTGGATGGGGTCACTGCCGACACCTGCCGTCAGTCTTTATGCGCATGATCGACTGGCTGCACGCGCTGCCAGTAGCCATAGCGCGGCGCGAAACCGAAACGTCGATAGACACGGACTGCGGCGGCGTTCGCTTGATCAACCTGCAGAAACGCGGCGTGCGCGCCCTGACTGCGCCCCCAGGCGAGCAACTGTGCCACGAGCAAACTGGCGTAGCCCCTGCCTCGCGATTTTTCTGCCGTACGCATGGTAAAAATGCCGACGTTACCGTTTTGCACACGTGCCATGCCACAACCGAGGAGCCCATTGATCGATTTGAGAGCAAGGCATCGCTCGGGGCCACGCCATAGCGATTGGCGCGCGGCGTCGCGTTCAGCCATTGCCTGCGTACTGCCTTTCAACTGGTGCACATCGGCAATGCCGTCGGCGCTGCTGCGCTCGATCACACGCAGACCCGCAGGTACGTCGGGCGGCAGCTTCAAATCCGAGAGCTGGAGCGTCATCATGAACGTATCCATTTCGCGTGCATAACCGCGCTGCGCGAGCAGACCGTCGAGCGCGGGCGGTGTCAGGATATCGTTCAACCGAAACATCGCGCCTTGCCCATGCTGACGATACCAATCTTCAACGATAGTGATTTTCGCTTCAAGCGCAATCGACGACGGATAAAACACACTGGTGCTATTGGCGCGACGCACATCATTACCAGATGCGCGCAGCACCCAGCCGTCGTAGAGCCATTGGTGAATCGCCGGCGACGTCGCGAGCGTCAACTCTTCGAGACGGCGAATTTCCTCGGCTGACGACGCCTCGCTAGCTAACACGGGCGCCGCTGGCGGTATCAAAGAAATAGAGCTTGTCCGCCGCCGGGGTCAGGTGCAAGGCGTCGCCATTGGCGTGGTGTGAATGACCGTCAACACGCACCACACAAAGTGCACCGGCCACGACGCCGTGTACGAGGGAATCGGCGCCCAACGCCTCGGCGTTCTCGACGCGAAACGGCATGCCTGCATCAGTTACCGCGAAATGCTCGGGGCGCACGCCAAGCGTAATCGCATCCCCATCTTTCACCTTCTCGCGAATCGCAGCGGGCATCGGCACGCTGACGCTTTCACTCAACTCAAGCACCCCAGCCTTCGCTGTGCCGGGCAGGAAATTCATCGCGGGCGAGCCGATGAACCCCGCCACAAACATCGACGCCGGATTGTCGTAGACCTCCATCGGCGCACCAATCTGCTCGGCACGCCCTGCATTCATCACGATCATTCGTTGCGCCAGCGTCATCGCCTCGACTTGATCGTGGGTGACAAAAATACTCGTCGTCTTCAATTCGCGATGCAGCTTCTGGATTTCCAGGCGCATCTGTACACGCAATTTCGCATCCAGATTCGACAGCGGCTCATCAAACAAAAAGGCCGCAGGCTCCCTCACAATCGCCCGCCCCATCGCCACCCGCTGCCGCTGCCCCCCGGAAAGTTCGCGCGGTTTGCGCTGCAAGAGCAAGCCCAACTCCAGAATCGCGGCCGCCTTCTGCACGCGCGTTTCAATTTCCGCCTTGGAGAGCTTGCGAATTTTCAGGCCATAAGCCATGTTTTCGTACACCGACATATGCGGGTAAAGCGCGTAATTCTGAAACACCATCGCGATATCGCGGTCCTTAGGCTCCAGATCATTGACCACCTTGCCGCCAATCGAAATCTCGCCGCCAGAGATAATTTCCAACCCCGCGATCATCCGCAGCAACGTCGACTTTCCACAGCCCGACGGCCCAACAATCACGATGAATTCACCATCCGCGATATCGACGTCAACGCCATGCACCACGGCATTTTTGCCGTAGGATTTTTTGACGCCTTTAAGAGTTATGTTTGCCATCTTGTCTTTTTCAATTCGATGCCATCAACGCCACTGGGTCCCCGCCTGCGCGGGGACGACGGGAATAATTCGAAATCGTCGCGATACGACCGGGCCCCGATGAGAGTCGCCGAGCAGCGCAGCGATTGAAGGGGTCG
>JANMZU010000048.1:0-1965 GCA_031383585.1 Betaproteobacteria bacterium | reverse complement strand
ACCACCACGGCGAGACTCGCACGAACATTCGACAAAAACAGGTAGAGCACAATGGCCACCAGCAGCGCCCCCTCCACCAGATTGCGAAACACGGTGGACAGTGTCTTGCCCATGAGCCAGGTGCGGTCGTAATACGGCTCGATTTTCATGCCCGGTGGCATGCCTTTGGCGTTCAGTGCTTCCATGCGAGATTTGACGCCCTTAAGCACTTCGCTCGGGTTCTCTCCTTTTCGCATCACCACGATGCCAGTGACGATGTCGTCGTCATCGTCCTGCCCAACAATTCCCAACCGTGGCACCGCACCAATCTTCACCTGCGCCACATCACGAATCAGAATCGGCGTGCCGCCGCGCGATGACAGCACGATCTGGCCAATGTCGTCCACCGACCGCAACAGCCCGATGCCGCGAATGGCGTACTGCTGCGCACCCTGCGCGATGTAGCTGCCGCCCGCGTTCGAGTTGCCGCGACCCAAGGCATCAAGCAGGTTTTGAAAAGTTAGCTTGTAGGCGCGCAGTTTGTCCAGATCGGGCTGCACCTCATATTGCTTGATAGCACCACCCATCGCCACTACGTCAGCCACCCCCGGCACCTGACGCAGACTGCGCTCCACCACCCAGTCCTCAACGGTGCGTAGGTCAGTGGTGGAAAAGCCATCGCCACGCAAGCGATAGCGCATCACCTCACCCACCGGTGTGGAGTTCGGCGCAATATTGGCGTCGACTCCTGCCGGTAAGTCGATGCCGCGCAGCCGCTCGTTGACCTGCTGCCGTGCTTGAATAACGTCCGCTTTATCGTCATAGGTGACGACCGTAAACGACAAACCAAACTGGGTATGCGAGAACACACGCAAGGCGTTCGGCAGGCCAGACACGGCCACCTCAATCGGCAGTGTCACCTGCTTTTCCACCTCCTCTGACGCACGTCCCGGATACAGCGCGATGATCGTCACCTGCGTATCGGTGACGTCGGGAAATGCCTCCACCGAGAGGTTTTTAAACGCAATCACCCCCGACATCACAAACAACACTGTGCCCAGCACGATGAACAGCGGCTGCGTCAACGCATAGTTGATCAGGCGCTTCATGGTTTTTTGGATGCTTCAGAAGCGGTGGGCACAGCTTTGCCATCGGCTTCAAGCGCTGCAGGTTTCGCCTCAGCCGGGTCACGTGACAAAGCAAATTGTCGCGCCAGCAGCAGCACATTTTCACTCACCACTTTTTCGCCCGCCTCCATGCCGCGAGCAACGACCGCCTGTTTACTATCCTGATAGCTCAAGCGCACGTCACGCGGTTCAAACACGCCCGGTGCCGATTGCACAAACACGGTGTGTTGCGCCCCACGCAACACCACCGCTGAGGCCGGAATGACCAACCCGCCGCCAAGATGACGCTCCAGACGCGCCGTGGCTAGCATTTCGGCCTTCAGCAGTCGGTCGGGGTTAGCGACTTCACCGCGTACTTTGATGGTGCGTGTTGAGGGGTCAATGGCGTCGCCGCTGGTCACCACTTTACCGACGAATTTTTCATTGGGCAGTGTCGGCACCACCAGCTCAAACGTGGAACCGGGACGCAGGCTGCCAACGTCACGTTCGCGGGCGTCAATCTGCACCCAAAGCGAGGTCGGGTCGGACACCACAAACGGCGCCGGCACACCCACGCCCGATTGATCGGGGCGCAGCTCTTGCCCCGGGTTCAGGTTACGCTCAACCACAATGCCGTTGATGCCACTGACGAGGCCAAGCTGTTGATTGAATCCATTGCCGCCACCGTAGAGTTTGGAGCGTGCCTGAGCGCGGGTCACCTCCGTTTGTGCGCGCGCGGCTTCGGCCTCGGTCTGCTCAAAATCCTTGCGCGCGATTACCCCGGCCGCCAGCAATTCTTTTTGGCGGGCCAGAATTTTTTGCGTGAACTGTGCTTCCACGGCGGCGCGCGCCGCGTCGGCCTGCGCTTGCCCAAAATCGG
>JANMZU010000939.1:0-4771 GCA_031383585.1 Betaproteobacteria bacterium | reverse complement strand
GCTAATAGCGCGTGGGCAGTTTCTCGTCGAGGATCGTGATCGATTTCCGTTGCACATCAATATAGCCGGCGTGCTGTAAATCTTGCAGGGTGCGGTTTACCATTTCTCTGGATGCACCAACCATGCCAGCGAGATCCTTCTGCGTGTATGGCTCGCCGACGACCATGCGGCCATTTGAAAGAATTGCCAGCTCCAGCAGCGCGCGTGAGACCCGGGAAGAGATATTCATCAAGGCCAGCGTGCTGATTTTCCGGTCCGCGTCACGCAAGCGCTTGGCGAGTGTTTCCAGTACCCGCTTGGCGATTTCCGGCGATCTCTCCATGGCTCGCTGAAGCGCCTTATAAGATAGCGCCTGCAAGTGGCAACGCTCAACCGCCGCCACGCTGGCACTGCGCGGCTCCATATCCAGCATAGGCAACTCGCCAAAATAATCCCCTGCCGAAAGCGTTTTGAGGATGACCTCGCGGTCACCCTCGGTCATATACACCTTCACCTGGCCCGAGGCAATTACGAAAAGTGAATCTGCGATCTCGCCCTGGCGCACGACGATTTCCCCTTTCTCGACCACGCGCCATGCCACGTGCGCGCCGACACTGGCGAGCTGCGACTGCGACAGCGACTGAAACAGGGGAATAGCGTTGAGCATGGCGGCGTTCGCGCTTACATCAGGAATATGTAGCAGTGGGTGTCATCCAGCGGTCTATTATCCGCCGAAGAGTATGTAGTCGTTGATGAAAAAAATGATCGGCGTCCGGCACGACGATCACGGCAATATCGCGCGGTCGTGCCCAATTCAGAGAATCGGCAAGCGGTACAGTTTCATCCTTTTCGCCATGGATGAGCAGCGTGGATGCAGGTGCCTCGCCACCGCTCTTCAGATTTTGCCAATGTGCCATTCGCGAAAATCCTGGGGCTACCAATACCATCTCTTCGCACTTTATCTGCTCGCTGGCGGCCAGGGTGACAGCCGCACCAAACGAAAAGCCGGACATCCATAAGGGAATGCCTGGATAGACGTGCCCGGCGTGCGCCACTACCGTCAGCAAATCAGCCGTCTCGCCGCGCCCTTCATCATGCGCGCCTTCAGTGCCGCCGACACCGCGAAAATTGAACCGGAACGTGGCAGCCCCAGCGTCGAAAAGCCCCCTCGCCAGTGTCGTGACCACCTTGTTATCCATCGTGCCGCCGTACAATGGATGCGGATGGGCGACGACCGCGATTGCAGTCGGGGCGCGGGTCTCGCTTATGTGAGTGGCGATTTCAATCGCACCCGCCTGGCCGGCGATGAGCGACTTGCTGACTGGGAACGCGCTTGCCATGAGCTATATTTTCAGACGTTCAACTACCCGTCCATTTTGGATGTGTTCCGAAATGATTTCGTCGATATCAGCTTTGTCGACATAGGTGTACCAAACTTCTTCCGGGTACACGACCAGTACTGGACCCTCTGCGCAGCGGTCAAGACAGCCAGCAAGATTGATACGCACCTTGCCTGGTCCATTCAGGTTGAGTTGCTTGATGCGGTCCTTGGCGTAAGCGCGAATTCCTTCCGCGTCGTGCTGGTTGCAGCATTCTCTGCCGTCGTCGCGCTGATTCACGCAGAAAAATACGTGGTGCTGGTAAAAGCTCATGTGGTCGATTATTCCTGAAATGGTCGCAGAGTTTACTGCGGCTCGTGGCGAGTGACAAACAGCGATGCAAGAAATATCACCGCCAACAACGGCCAGATTTCGTTGATCCAGCGCGTCAGGCTGGCGAAATTAACAAGCTGTCCATGTGGCCAGTAAAACATGCGCAGCGTTTCGTCAAAGGCCCCGTAAATACTCGTGATCTTGGCCATCAGACCGCCGGCAAATACAAATAGCGTCGCCCAGAACGCGCGCCAACGAAATCCCAACCGCATGAAACAGGCTGACAGAATCAAGCCCGATGTCAGGCCGATGACGCGGGCGGGCGCCATCCAGTCGATTATTTGCGGCTCTTTGAGCATCATCGCGGCCATTGCGACCTTGAGCGCTACGCTGATCGCAAGCAGCAATAGTATGTTTAGCATTACCGCTCGGTTAGGCTGCAAGAGCAACGCGACAAACAAAACGAAACCACACACATTGAGCATGATGCCCACCGCTTGCGGCAGCAACACCAACGGGTCATATGGATTGGCGCTGCCAGCTGCGACAGGGTTGGCAATATGGCCGGCTTCGAAAAACGGGATGGCCGGGTTGAGCTGGGCAATGATCCATAGCGCAAGCAGAATCAAGCCCCATCCGGTCAGTTCGCCGGCAGAAAAATGCCGCTGCCGCCACTGCTGCGACGCGGCAATCAGTAACCTGCCCGGCGCTGCCAGCACCAGTGCCGCACCCAGCCCGGCGCCGAACGTGTTTGCCAACAGATCGAAGACTGAGGAAACGCGCCCAGGCAGGAAAGCCTGCATTATTTCAAGGCAAAGTGAAATGCCAGCGCATGTAGCCACCGCAACACACCAAATTTGCGCACTGACGACAAATTTCGATGCGCCTGACTGCGCACGCCGCCGCAGCACTGACGCCAACATTGCCCCTAGTGGCGCATACGCGGCGATATTGATCAGTACATCGAACGCAACGACGTATTTCGGTAGCGAGAACAGCGTAAACGCCTCGGGCCAACGCCAACCAAAAAACGGATTCAGGCTCGCGTATGCGAGTATGAACAAATACGTCAGCAGCGCGCCGCTGTCGGCCTGCACCATCCGCGTTCGCGTCGTGCTCAAGCTCGAATCTATCGGTGCGGAAGAGCCAGTGGCCAAAATGCGGTTTCCAGATTGTGTGTTGGTGGACCGATCAGCCGACAGCCGCCAGGTCTTTGAGGTAGCGCGCCGCATTTTCCACGTAATGCGAAGATATCCAGCGTATCCGTGCGACCTCTTCATCGGCCAGTTGCCGAACCACCCGTCCGGGCGAACCCATAACCAACGAGCGATCCGGAATCACTTTTCCCTCCGGTATCAGCGAATTGGCGCCGATGAGACAATCGCGACCGATCACCGCCCGGTTCAGGATAACCGCTTTGATGCCGACCAGCGAACCTTCCTTTACGGTGCAGCCGTGCAACATCACCATATGCCCGACGCTCACATCCTTCTCCAGCGTGAGGGGGACGCCTTCATCCGTGTGCAGCACCGAGCCGTCCTGAATATTCACGTTTTCGCCGATGGTGATCCGGTCATTGTCACCGCGGATGACAGCGTTCCACCAGACGTTGGCGTTGATTCCCAGCACCACATCGCCTATAACTGAGGCGTTAGGTGCGACAAAGTTGCTACCCAGTAGCTGCGGCTTCCTGTCGCCAAGGTTGTATATCATCAGGTTCTCACAAGGTTAGGAATACAGCGGTTTTTCGAAGATCACGATGTCTTCGATGTAAGGGGCGTATTTCGGTTTGATTTCGCCGGTGTCGATGAAGCCGACTCTGCGCCAAAACGTCAGTGCATCCGTGTTGTTGCCGATCACGCCCACCCGCAGTGTCTCGATGCCCGGCCAGCTACGGGCCAGCGTCTCAATTTGTGCAACTGCGGCGCGCCCGCGTCCACCACCCCGCCATTCAGGAGCAAGCACCAGCAAGCCGATCATCGCCTTGTTCGGCGCGTTCCATCGGCGCAGGATTCCGCCGCCGCCGATCATCGTGTCGCCGATGAAAAAACCGAGGGGAAACATGTCATCCAGCGTATAGCCATCAGGCACCGACGTAAAAAATTCGTCAACGTGCGCCGGTGTGGGTGCCGAACCTTCTACGAGCAGATGGTAATCGGTCGCCGCGATCAGCACATCACTGACTAAGGCGCGATTGTCCGCAGTGTCGGGGAGAATGCGCAGGGAGACGGCATCGGGGGTCATGCTATCGATTCTAGCGGCCTGGCGAACGCGGCACTAAATGTGCAACGTCAAGCACTGGTGCGGGTTGCAGGCACAAAATGGCTTGAACGCCGCGCCAGTCCTACGAATTACATCTGTTTGAACAAATGCGAGAACGGCCGACTGACTGTGAGGTTTTCTTTGCGGCCCTTCACCTTCACCGTCGCCTGGCCGCGAAAATCGCGCGTCACCGCATCGATGGCGCCCGCATTGACGATGGTCGAGCGATGAATCTGCCAGAATTTCTCGGCGTCGATGCCATCGAGAATTTCCTTGATCGGGGTTTTGATCAGCGCATCGAATTCCTTGGTCGCAACTAGCGTGTATTTTTCGTCAGACTGAAAAAACAGCACATCTTCAATCGGGATCAGCCGCAGATTGGAGCCGATGTTGGCCTTGATCCATTTCAGCTTTTCGCTCTGCGGATTGAGCTTGGCCGAAATATGCGCGACCAGAGCTTCCAGATTTTGTGGCGGCGGCGAGGGCACTGCGGACAGGCGCTCCTTTAGCCGTTCCACGGCGGCCTTCAGACGTTCGTCGCTGTAGGGCTTGAGTACGTAATCTATTGCGCCGGTTTCGAATGCTTCTACCGCGTATTGATCGAATGCCGTCACGAACACCACGTGACAGCGCAGCTCGCGGTTGGCCGCCAGACTCTTGGCAACTTCTACGCCGGTCATCTCCGGCATCTGGATATCCAGAAACGCCAATTGTGGCTGATGCTCGCCAATAGCTTCCAGCGCAGCTTCGCCATCGCCTACGTCGGCGACGATTTGAAGTTCCGGCCACAGTTTGCCCAGCTTGGATTTCAGTTGCGCGCGCAGGATCGGTTCATCTTCGGCAATGATCGCGGTAATTGTCATGTTCGTCTTCCTCGA
>JANMZU010000814.1:0-2223 GCA_031383585.1 Betaproteobacteria bacterium | reverse complement strand
CGTCGTCTTCGCGCCGTAGCTCTTGCCAGTGGCGCCGCTTTCGTCCATCAAATACGCCGTGGGCGCTGACTTGCCAGCTTTCAGGATGCCGTTCATTACGTCGGGCTTCCTGTAATCCTGATGGCCAGGCTCGGTCGAGCTAACGGAGAGCCAGACCACATTGTCCTTGGTGTATTTCGACTGCAGGCCTTGCATATTGGCCGAGTCATAGTGTTTCTTTACAAACGGGCACTCCGGGTTGTGCCATTCCAGGACCACAGTTTTGCCCTTGTAGTCGGCTAACTTGACGACTTTGCCGTTGGTGTCGTTCAACGTAAATGCCGGTGCAGGTTGACCGACGGTAGCAGCGTGCGCCGCGGTTGCAAGCAAACAAATAGATGCGCCGATGAGCGAATAAAGCAGGGTTTGTTTCATGAAAGTCCTTGATTGGTTGATTGGGAAGCAGATAGCGGGGATTTTGAGCAATTCTTTTGGCCAAAGTTTCGCAGGCGGATGGAAATGATAATACGTGTCGAGGTGCTGCAAGCCCAATTAAAGCAGCTTGGTCATGAATACGCTGTGCGGGTCTTCAGCATAGTTGCCGAATGGTCCGCAATTCTGGAAGCCAAGGCCTGCGTAGAGCTTGTGTGCCGGGGTGAATGCCAATGCGGTGCCCGTTTCCAGACTCAGCTGACGATACATGCGCCGATGCCCTTCACCAATGATGTGCATAAGTATCTGCGCGGCGACACCTCTGCGCAGGTGCGCGGTTGCGGTTCGCATCGACTTGATTTCACCGTGGTCGGGCGCTAATTCTTTCAGTGCGCCACAGCCCAGCAACTCTGATCCCTGCCATGCGCACCAGAATGTGATGTCGGGCTGACGCAATTTCGTCAAATCCAGCGCGTGCACGCTTTCGGGTGGAGAAAGCAGTTGCATGCTGTTCAAATGCTCCTGCAAAAGCTTCGCGACTTCAGGGCCGTGCAAATCATCGATGCGAATATCCATGTGCATCATCTCTTCAGTTGGCGGGACAAGCGTCGTCTGATTCGACGAGCTGCTTGGACGCCATCAAGTCGGATGCAATGAGCAGTTCATTGCGGCGCCACCTGAAACCGGGCGATTGTTCGGCGAGGCCGTGGTAGCGGCCGAGGGCGCCGAGTAAGTCCTTCATGGCCGGCAACGCCAGCAGGACGTTCGTTTTTGTGATGTTTAGTTGAACCGGCTGATATCGGGGCATGCTGATTCCTGGTGGTGATTTGATATTGCGTGCGCAGTCTCACTTCACAATTTGGTTAGCGGCGAGACTCCTCTGGATATTTTAGTCAACGACAAATCAACAGTCCACACGTACTAGGCTTCGCGCCGGCCAACATAGAGTACGTTGAGTACGCCATCGGTTATCTCGTTACGGATGAGATCGCCACTCGTGGCCGCACCGAGCCCATTTGCATCAGTGTGGTCAGTGACAAGCGCGGCGCGGACATATGCACCAGCCCTCATCTGCGCCGACAATATTTGTACTTCGCCCATTTTTCAGGCCGACCAAATGCGCCAACGATTGCGCCCATGCGAAAAGGTGTCGCGCCAACCCAGACGGTTCGGTAACGACCTGAATCATCGGGCATGAACAGCGCACGGCTTGACCCATTGTGCATCGAGGCTTACATTGCTCCATCCATGCAATTTTGCTTCCGGCATATAGGGGGAACCAAGATGGGAACCAAAGATCCCCGTGTAGATGCTTATATCGCCAAGTCAGCTGCATTCGCGCAGCCAATATTGGCGCATCTGCGGCAACAGGTGCACGACAATTGCCCCGAGATCACGGAGACCATCAAATGGAGAATGCCGCACTTTGATTACAAGGGCGGCATCTTCTGTGGAGTTGCGGCATTCAAGGCGCATTGCACCTTTGGTTTTTGGCTTGGGGATCTACTGAAGATCGACGCCAAGGCGGACAAGGCGATGGAGGATTTTGGTCGTCTCACTTCGTTGACTGAACTACCCGGCGACAAGGAGTTTGCGCTCATTTTCAAGGCGGCGATGAAGTTGCACAACGCTGGCGCCAAATTGCCTTCGCGCACCAAACCGAAAGAAAAAGCCGAGCTGCTGGTACCGGACTACTTTGCGGCCGCTGTGAAAAAGAACGAGAAAGCCCGCGCCGTTTTCGACGACTTCACCCCCTCAAAGAAGCGTGAATATGTCGAATGGATTACTGAAGCCAAGACCGAAGCGACGCGC
>JANMZU010000859.1:0-2935 GCA_031383585.1 Betaproteobacteria bacterium | reverse complement strand
GGCCCTACCGACCAAGTAACTGCGTTCGCGCGGACTGTTATCGCCGAGAAGGGCGTGCGGCACGGGCAACTGAACATCATTCCTGTACGCGTTGGCGAGCAGGACACACATTCACATCATGTACACGTGCATCCGCTGACTTGAACGGATGCACTTTGCCAAAGCAGCATCAGCTTGTTTACCACATCAGCCCGGTAGTAATCCTTGAAGCCACACCTAGCAGCCGGGCTCACGTTCAGGCCAGATAAATCAATCAGCCATTGCCGGCTTGTTCTGCGAATTATTCGCGACAGCATCGCCAGCCAGTACTTTTGGCCCGCTGCCAGACCAACGATCCAGATAGAGGTAAATCACCGGTGTGATGTAGAGCGTGATTACCTGGGAAAAAATCAGCCCACCAACCACTGCAAGCCCTAGCGGTTGACGCAGTTCGGCACCCGCGCCGAGACCGAAAGCAATCGGCATCGCGCCCATGATGGCAGCAAGCGTGGTCATGATGATCGGCCGAAAACGGAGCAGACAGGCTGTGCGTATCGCTTGGTGCGGAGTCATTCCCTTGGTACGCTGGGCATCGAGTGCGAAGTCGATCATCATGATCGCATTCTTCTTGACTATTCCAATCAGCATGACGATGCCGATAGTAGCGATGATCGACAGATCCTTGTTGAACAGCCACAGAGTCAGCAGCGCCCCAACTGCAGCCGAGGGCAGACCAGCAAGAATCGTCAATGGGTGAATGTAGCTTTCATACAAAACACCCAGCAGAACATAAATCACCAGCAGTGCAGCAACGATGAGGATGACCTGACTGCCCTGTGATGACTGGAATGCAGCAGCATCACCACCCCAAGCAGTCAGCACGCTGGGGGGCATCTTCAATTGATTCTTGTACTGCAGGATTTTCTTCGAAGCGTCACCGAGCGCGGCACCGGGCGCAAGATTGAATGAAACCGTTAGTGCCTCAAGCTGGCCAGCGTGATTGATCGCAGTCGCGCCGGTTTCGCGCTTGACCGTGCCCAATGCCGATAGCGGTACCAATTTGCCGCCCTTGGCTCGGACATAAACCTTGTTGAAGGCACTCTCGTCGGCGCGATCCTCATTGCCGACCTGCATGATCACCTGAAAGCTGTCCACCGACGTAAAGATGGTGGCAATCTGGCGTTCGCCGAACGCCGAATACATGGCACTGCGAATGTCCTGAATGTTGACGCCCATTGAGTTCGCACGTTCGCGGTCGATATCGAAGCGCGCCTGTAGCCCTTTCAATTGTGCGTCGCTGGTGACATCGCGAAACTGGGGATCGTTTCGCATCAAGTTGATCATGCCGTCGGCGGCATTGCGCAGCGCTACGTTGTCCACGCTCTTTAGTGAGTACTGGTATCGGGCCTTACTCGGACGACCACCAAGCCGCAGATTCTGTAGCGGTGTCGGAAAAATATTCACGCCGGCAACTGCTCGCGTTTCTCGTCGCAAACCATCGACGACCTTGGCCATCGGCAATCGCTGATCGCGGGGCTTGAGCGAAACAAAGATCCGTCCTGAATTGCCGTCAAACGCATTGACGATGGCAGTATCAACGGCAGGATTTGCGCGAATGACATCGCCAGTGTGCTGCAACAACGCACTCATCGCCGGGAATGAAATATCTTCCACCGCCTCAACGGTAACGAGAAGCTGGCCAATGTCTTCTTCCGGAAAAAATCCCTTCGGCAAGTGGTAGAAA
Organism: Betaproteobacteria bacterium; assembly: GCA_031383585.1. Lineage (GTDB taxonomy): Bacteria > Pseudomonadota > Gammaproteobacteria > Burkholderiales > Usitatibacteraceae > UKL13-2. The sequence goes on along the minus strand of JANMZU010000859.1, from coordinate 1,212 downwards.
AGGAATCCGGTCGCGACAAACGTTGCAATAGCTATGCCGAGCACTACCGACTTGCCGGCGAGTGCTGCATCAAGTGTTTTTTCGTAAACGCCCAACACCCACCTGAAAATGCGTTCAAACCAGGCCGTCCAGCGTTCAGCGCGCCCGCCTGGCTCGTGCCTAACCAGAAACCGGCTGGCTAGCATCGGAATCAGCGTCAGTGAGACCATGGCGGAAACCAGCACAGCGACGCCGACCACGACTGCAAACTCGTGAAACAGGAGGCCGATCACGCCGGGCATAAAGAATATCGGGATGAACACCGCGACCAGCGAGATTGAAATCGAGACGATCGTAAAGCTCATTTCGCGTGAGCCGATCAGCGCAGCCTCCATCGGCTCCATTCCGTCTTCCATGTGGCGCACAATATTTTCCAGCACCACAATGGCGTCATCGACCACCAAACCCACCGCGAGCGTAATGGCCAGCAGAGAAATATTGTCCAGGCTATAGCCAAGCCAGTAGACCACGGCCAGCGTACCGAACAGAGAAATCGGCAGCGACGTCGCGGGGATAATGGTTGCCATCACATGTCGCAAAAACAAAAAAATCACGAGGATCACCAAGGCCACCGTCAGGCCCAGCGTAAGCTTCACGTCGTGAATCGAATCGCGTATCGACTGCGAGCGGTCATTGCGCAATTTCACCTCTACCGACGAAGGCAGTTGTTCAGTCAACTTTGGCAACAAGGCCTTGATCGAATCGACGGTGGTGACGGTATTTGCGTCGGGCTGGCGTCGTATCGACATGGTGATGGCGCGCTCGCCGTTGGCCCAGCTTGCGGTCTTGACTGACTCAACACTATCTTCCACCTGCGCGACATCTCCCAGCCGGACTGGGCCGGATGCGGTCGTCGCAATGATGAGATTGGCGAATTCAGCGGCGCGGGTAAGCTGGCGGTTCGCGGTGATAACCAGTGTTTGCCGCGCCCCCTCCAGCGTACCGACCGGTGTGTTCGCATTAGCCGAGCGAACTGCCGCCGCGACGTCGTCAAGCGTTAAGCCACGTGCGGCAGCGGACTCGGGGTCAACGCGTATGCGAATCGCAAATTTCTTTTGCCCATTGATATCCACTTGTGCAACGCCGGGTAACGTGGACAGTGTCGGCAGGATTAAATTTTCTGCATAGCTATTCAACTCTGACAACGCCATTGACGGTGATATCAGGGTCAGG